>JAJDBZ010000491.1 GCA_029261095.1 Candidatus Omnitrophota bacterium
GTGTGCGCTCGGCGAAACGTAGTGAGGAGCTGGTGAAACATGGAACGTTGTGTTCTTTCGCCAGTCGAAAGATTGCAATCGCCTCGGCAAGCGAGGCGGCGATCGGCTTGTCAATGAACACCGGCTTACCTGAAGCGAAAACGGGCTTGGCTTGCTCCAAGTGCGCTCTGCCGTCGATGCTTAGAATCAGCACTACGTCGACCTTCGCCAGCAGGTCGCCGATTGAATCGACGATCTCCACGCCCAAATCGGCAAGTGGCCCCACGCTTTTCTCCCGTAACTCTAGGCTCTGAGGGATATCGGAACTGCCACCGGGAAAACCTGCCACGACAATCAGATCGGCCAACTCCCCGGAGGCCTGTGGGTCGTTGATGATCTTGGTCCAAGGCAGCGCATGTGCATCTAACCCGATGATACCGGCCTTCAACGGCAGATTCGGTTCGGCAGCCGATAAGTTTGCGCTGAAAGCTAAAAACAAATACGATGCTGCAAGCAGCTGAAGGAGCAACCTAGTTCGCACGGTGTATTCTCCTAGTAGATCATTCAATTTGAGTTTAGCAGTTGATGTTTCCTGCCGATACCACTCCTGTGCCTCGCAAATAATAGATCGTGTAGTGTTCATGCGGCTTGGCTCCATTTGTAGCGGTGGTGAAGGTTCTTTTTTTCGACAGCGAAGCAGTTAAGAAACCTTAATCGACTGGAAGCGAGAACAGACTACTCGGGGAATCGCCTGTATCCCCGAATGGAGGACAAGCCTCCCCGTACATTTAGCTTTTCGCCTATTCTTAGTTGGGGACACCTTTCATAATCTTGTTTGGTGTCGAATTTAACGTACCCATCAGCATCAAAGATGCGCGCCCGTGAACTTCGTGCCACAGCCTCGAACCCTTACAGGTTATGTAGTCGAATTGATGATCGTAAGTTTAATGAAAAAGGGGGGGTAAGATGGAGCGGGAAACGGGGCTCGAACCCGCGACCCTCAGCTTGGGAAGCTGATGCTCTACCAACTGAGCTATTCCCGCTTCGAATATCGCCCTCGATCTTTTCCCTTTCCACTCGACCTGTCAAGAGAAATTGGGAACTTCGATCCGACTCCGGAGAATATCTCAACCTGAAGAAGAAAACTTTCTAACCACGCAGTTTCTCCGTGTATCTCACCAGGTCATTCACCACCACACCGAGACGCTCTTTGACCTCCTGGCTCTCCAAAAGGCCATCCTCGAAATCCGCTCCTGTCGTGTAGATGAACCGGGGGAGGATGGTTGTGTGAAAATCGAGCATCAGGCTGCCTATCACTCCCATGAGCGACATGTAACTTCCTTTTCCGCCGGCGGCGCAAAGAAACCCCGCCACCTTGTCGGTCCACACATCTCGTCCGGTCAACTCGATCAAGTTCTTTCCAGAGGCTGAGATATCGTAATTGTAAATGGGACAGGCCATGAGGATGCCATCCACTCGAGCTAGTTCCGTTTTGACCTCCTGTGCGCGTGGATCCCCATAACACTTACCTCCATCACAGAGAGGGAGAGGCACCGCGGCCAGATCGATCAATCCCACATCCTCGGACTGTTCCTCCAGCAATCGGACCGCTTCCACCGCGAGAACACGACTGCGGCTCTTGGGATTCAGACTAGTGCTAACAACGGAATAACGCATTTGAGAAGCCTCCGGAAAACTCGCCCCTCATAAAATTCAACGTGCAATAGAGAGAGGACTCGCCCCGCCCCGTTCCTTGTTCTAGATGGAAACGGTTGGGGGGGGTATCAGAGGTTTAGAACGGATGGTTTCATGTTGTCAATCCACGGGGCTCCCGGACCTCAAGCCTTCTCAGGAATGAGGCCGGGAGCCACACGGACTAAGGGTGCGTGGGTAACTTCTGTTTTGTTTCCTTCTTATTTTCCATCCAATGCATTGAGAACTGGAAGAGGATTTTCGGTTCCTGTACACCATGGCAAACCTCTTTATACCAAATGATGAGATCTGCATCGTCCACGATACCATCCGGTTCTCCCAAAGGTTCGACATCAAAATCCATTGTGATTATTGCGCTTGTGGGAGTCGATGTCGGGGTGGCATCGGCCGAAGGTGTGGTGGTTGGTGTGTGGGATGCGGTCTCAGTCGCGGTCGGTGTGGCGGTATCCACCATCTCTTGAGTTGGAGTCTCGGTCGGGAATTCTGTAGCAGTCTCGGTCGGAGTGTTTGTCGGAATCTGAGTAGGCGTGTCCGTTGGGTCCGATGTCGCCGTATGGGTTTCACTCGGTGTCGGTGTATTGGTTGGAGTGAAACTTGCCGTGGGTGAGTGAGTCGCGGTCGCCGTATGAGATGGAGTTATTGTCGGCGTATGGGTCGAAGTGAAAGTGGATGTCGGTGTCTCCGTGGGGGGGACCGGAGAGTTTGTCGCGGTAAAAGTAGGTGATGAAGTCTGTGTGGGTGTATCAGTTGGGGTGGATGTTGGTGTTTGGCTTGAGGTGAAAGTTGCTGTTGGAAGAATGGCCGTGTCAGTGGGTGTCGGAGTTGCTGTCGGCCCGGCCGCATTGGGAGACCAGCCGATATCAAACATCAACGCTGCAGAAAGCGTGGGGGTGTGGTTGACTGAGGTGTAAGAAGGCTCCATCAATGCATTTGGAAAGAGACTCGTGCTGAAGTGCGATACCGATGATCCTTCCTCGTATGGATTTGGTGCGTACATTTCCACATTTCCTGAGGTATGGACACCGTTCGAGAGACCCGCGCCCAATGTGGTTACCTCTGACCCCGTCCAAGTTAGATCCCCTGTGTCGATGCCCGATGCGGCACGGTCTCCATTCGACATGGTTCCATCGTTCCAGTTTTTGCCAACCGATTCATCGCGGAGTTGATTCAGGAAGATGTCGTCCATACCCCCGAGTTTCGATCCAGTCTGAGCGTCGGCTACCGTTAGAAAACCAAGGCCATGACAGAATTCATGGAGAAGGACGCTGACCAGATCGATGTCTCCCCCAGGTGGGCTTCCATCGATTCCGTAATACCAGTTCGTCCCACTCAAACAACTTGGATTGTTGTCGATGCTCGAATTAAACTCAGCTGTGATGTCCGGCCCGCCCGGGCTGAGATCCGATCCATACAACTGATTCGCAAGGGCGATGGGATACCAAGTATTGGAAACGGGTGCTCCCGAAAAGCTCGCTCTTACACTGACGGGCCCCGCGCTTCCCAAGACAGCTGAACTCGGACTGCAAGTTTTGGGATTGAATTCGGCTTCAACTTTAACCACCACCGTGATATCGAGAAGATCCGCCCAAATATCCGCGGCATATTGGAATGCGATCAGCCGTTGTTCGCCCAGAGTGGTCCCGCTGTTACCGCCGACCGGAGCAACCGGAGTTGGGTCGTTAAATCCTTCTCCCACGCCATCATTGTTTACGATCTCAATTAACGGTGAACTTTTTGCCACACTTTTCGGAGTTTTCGACTTGGAGATCTCCTTGGGTCGATCCACTAGATCCACCGCCAGTCCCTTTTCTCCCTCGTTTCTCATTTTCATGAATGGGAAAGGCTTTTTTCCCCATGGGGATTCTTGACTCAGAATCGATTTGGACTTGGCTGGCCTTTCTCTCAAAAAGGTCCCATCATCGTCCAAATAGGCAGTCGTCGTGGACTGTACGGGGTCCGGAAGGGTTACAAGGATCAGGATTGCAAGGGCGAAAATCGTGCAAAGTTTCATGGCGTGCCCCTCCTTGCTTCGGTATTTCAGCCAGAGTCGGCCCAGGGGGATTGGGAAGGCTTAGAATCAATCATAACATATTTTTCAATCTTTTCAATGAAATAAAGCCTAAAGATGGGGTTCTTTTTACACATTCAAAGGTTTGTTTTTGCCCGGAAAACGGATAGAATCGACACAATTCACCAAAATTCTTATGAAAACAAAGCTTTTTAGTCACAAATCGCCCCATTTTCTCCGAATCTGTTGGCTAGTTTCTTGGATATCGATTACATTCACCTCTGCTATGGCTCAAGAGATCCAGCGTATAGGGTTCGATTCGGATCAAGGCTACTCTGAGGCAGTCGTCGTGCCGGCTCTCGGCGAAATCTTCACGACCCAGTTCTATCCTCAATCAGAAGAGGGTGAGCCCATCAGTGTCGGCGATCCGAAATCTCAAACCGATTATGTCCTGAAACAGCTTGAGTCGGTGCTATCGCGGCAAGGAACTTCACTCAATCGGTTGGCCCGTCTCCATATCTGTGCGAAATCGCCTGAAACGGTTGACCTGATTCAGGAAACTCTCCGGGGTAAATTCGATGAGACCAACGCCCCGGCCATCACATTCGTTGTGGGTGCGCTGCCTCATGCGGATTTCGAGGTTGGGATCGATGCGGTCGCCGTGTTGACAGGAGATTCCAAATCGAATTCCCAGCCAGACTCGGGGTCGACCTTGGAATCTACAACCAAGCATCTTCTACCAGGACCACGTGTCTTCATATCGGGCCAAGCAGAATCCGGCGAATTCGAGGCGGGTATCCGAGGCACGATGCAAAGTCTGTTCAAGACACTTGAGTTTCTAGGTCTCTCTCCCGAAGACATTGTTCAACTGAAAGGTTTTGTTCAACCGATGAACAGGGCCGATGAAGCCAGGCAGATCATGGTGGAGTCTTTCAATGGCGGACCCGCGCCTCCGATTGTGCTTGTCGACTGGTCTTCCTCGTTGCCTATTGAGATCGAGCTGGTTGCAACGGCTGCAGGTAAGGATTTAAGACGCGGGAAGTGGGGGGAATCGGTGGAGTACATTACCCCGCCGGGAATGGCTACATCGCCGGTTTATAGCAAATTGACTTATGTGGACCATCCAAAAACCATTTATGTATCAGCGCTTCAGGGGACCTCGGGGCAAACCGCCCCCGACCAGATCCATTCAATTTTTGGGTCACTTAAAGAGATCCTTGGAAAAGCGGGGAGTGATCTCAACCATCTGGTCAAGGCGACTTACTATGTCTCGAATGACGAAACCAGCGCCAAACTGAATGAAATTCGCCCAGAATATTACGACCCAGCGCGCCCACCAGCGGCCTCCAAGGCGATGGGTCAGGGAGTCGGCGCCGAGAATTGTGGAATATCCATCGATATGATAGCCGTCCCTTCCCAGTGATTCTGGATGAGTTGACGGGGCGATGTGTCCGAAGGAAAATTAGGTTCAGTGAATCGGAGGAGTTACCCAATGTCTAACAATCAACGGACGAGAAGAGATTTTGTCAAACAGACCGCTTCGATGACCGCTCTGGCGGCGAGTGTATCTTTGTCGAAAGGTGCATTCGCTGGCAATAACGAGACCTTGAAAGTCGGGTTGATCGGTTGCGGCGGACGTGGCTCAGGTGCGGCAGTCCAAGCTTTGAAGGCTGATCCGAATACCAAATTGGTGGCGATGGCGGATGTATTCCAAGATCGCCTGGAAAGTAGTTTGGCAAGCATCAAAGGTGGTGAAGTTGGACAGAAGGTCGACGTTCCCGAGGATCATCAGTTTGTCGGTTTTGACGCTTACAAATCAGTGGTCGATTTGTGCGATGTGGTTGTTTTGGCAGCAACTCCTCATTTTCGACCCCGCCATCTGACCTATGCCGTCGAAAAAGGAGTCCATGTCTTTGCGGAGAAACCAGTGGCAACCGACCCAGCGGGGATTCGGGCAGTTATCGCCGCTGTTGAGGAAGCCAAGAAGAAGAATCTGTCGGTGGTATCCGGACTCTGTTGGCGCTACTTCATCCCGCGCCAGGAAACCATGAATCGAGTCATGGATGGGCAAATTGGCGATATTGTCGCGATCGAAACCACGTACAATTCCGGAGGTGTTTGGCCACCCAGGAAAAGGAAGAGTCAAGTCGATTCCGACATGGAGTACCAGCTTCGTAATTGGTACTACTACACATGGCTTTCCGGTGACCATATCGTGGAGCAAGCGGTTCATGGAATCGACACAATGGGTTGGGCATTGGGCGATGTTCCCCCCACAAAAGTCTGGG
>JAJDBZ010000492.1 GCA_029261095.1 Candidatus Omnitrophota bacterium
CTGGAACCACAAACCTGAGCGAAGGAATCGACACAGTCACGCTGAGATATCGGCTGAATGGTGGCGGTATCCAGACGGTCGCTATGGTGCGAGCCGGTTTCGCAAGCCATGATGGTGACTATCTCCAAAGTGTCACATCGCAAACGGAAGGGACGCTTATCGAATACTGGTTCGAAACGATGGACGATCTCGGGTTGACGGATCGACTGCCCGAAACCGGATCGTTTTTCACTGAGGTTGTGGGGAATCCAATTCCTTCCGCGTCTTTAATCACTATCACTGAGATCATGTACCACAGCGACCTTAGGGGAAACGAATGGGTCGAAATTCAGAATCTCTCTTCCCGATATGTGGATGTCAGCGGGTGGTCGCTTGGGGACAGTAGCCCGGAGCATCGCTTCCGATTTCCAGTGGATCTGGTTTTGGCCCCGGGGGAGCGCTTGGCGGTCGCCGCCAATGAGTTCGTGGTCCGGGAACATTACGGCATCGACAATGTGGTGGGAGATTTCGCATTCAATTTCGGAAATGGTGGGGATACGGTATCGGTTTTCAATTCGATAGGGACCCTGATCGATACAGTGGTCTATTCAGACCTGTCCCCTTGGCCGGCCGCCGCCGATGGGGAAGGACCTTCGCTGGAACTGATGGATAATGCGACGGACAATTCGGACCCCGCAAACTGGCTCCCCAGCACCGCCTCTCGAGGAACTCCCGGACAGTCTAATGGGGGGACAGGCATGGGACCCGCTGTGGTCATCAACGAGTGTTCCTACGACCCCAACGACCAGGGGACAACTGGCGACTACAACGGCGATGGTATCGGTGAAGAGTCAGAAGATGAGTTTGTGGAGTTCTACAATACGACGGATACGCCCATCGACATCTCCGGGTGGACTGTCGATGACGATAACCCTGGAAACCTGAACACCTTCACATTTCCGATGGGGACGATCCTTGACGCCAGGAGTTATGTGGTTGTCTTCGGCGGTGGAACTCCGACAGGGTTCAGCGTTCCGACTTTTATCGGACTTCCTCGACTGGGGAATGGCGGTGATCAGGTTCGACTCCATGACGGAACTCAGGAAGTGGATTCAATCGGGTTCGAGGATAGCGCGATCGGAACCCAGAATAATCTGATGGTCTCTTCGAATGGGGGTGTCGTGGCGAGGATCACCGATGGTTCTCCCGATTTCGAGGCTCGCGATCTCGGCCAGGTCACTGTAGGCGCCAGCAACAACCTCAACGGGTCGCCGACCCCCACACCCACCCCACCCCCACTCGACGTGTCGTCCTGGCAATTCTATTAGAATCCCTGGCGCGACGATATTGCTCCACGGGGTCTTAGGAAGTGAATCCCATTACGGTAAAATCGATGACTAACCTCAACCTCTCCATGTTTCGCGCCTATGACATTCGCACTCCCAGTGCTCCCTTGACCGATGATTTGGCGGCTCGTCTTTCGAGAGCCGAAGCACAGTATTTCCGTGAGACCCTCGGAGCGAAAGGAGTCGTCTTAGGAAACGATGCGCGGCTTACCGGTCCTCACTATTTGAACATCGCCTCCGAGGTCTATTTGGACTTCGGGCTGGATGTGATCCTCATTCCGGGCGCCTGTTCGACCTCGAAGTATTATTTCGCCGCCATGGAACACCCCGACCACGCCGCAGTCCTGATCGGTGCATCGCATAACCCCGCCGGAGATACAGGAAGGAAAATTCTCGGACCGGGAGTCAGCCCGATTGCCAGACGGATCGGACTGATGGGTGGTCTCGACAGGATCGAGGAGTTCTATCTAAAGGACTCGCGTTTAGGTTCCTCTTCACGCGGGAATCTCTCAGTCCACGATCCAACCGGAGAATACATTGACTACAGCATGAAACTGGCCGGTGTCGAAACAGGCGGGTTGAGGGGATTCCGAACTCTTCACGACTACCTCAATGGCGCGGCGGGTTACGAAATGATCGAGGCATTCAACCGTGCCGGGGCCGACCTCACTCCCCTTCATTCCGTTCCCGATGGCAGATTTCCATTAGGAGATCCAAACCCAGTCAAGGAAACAGTCATCCAGCAGGGATATCAAATTCTTTTGGACAGCGATGCAGGGATGGGAGTCTTTTTCGATGGGGATGGGGATCGGATCGATTTCTATCTGGGAGACGGGCGTTATCTCTCTTCGAGTTTTGTCTATGCGGCGATCGTTCCGGAGATTGCGAAACGCATTGGTGGAAAGACCCCCGAAGCGTTTGCCTGTCTCAAATCGAACCCGCTCGCGGTTGTGGAAATGGCCAAAGCCGGTTTGAAAGTTTCGGTCAACCGAAACGGACACTCACAGATCAAACAATCCATGGTAGAGAACCCGGATGTGCTTGGAGGTGTGGAAGAATCCGCGCACTACTATGAAAGGTTTTCTTACAGAGGAGCGGATTACTGCACCGAGAACACTCTCTATTTCGTTCTTCTGGTCTCTCGATTGTGGAACGAAGATCCGGATAGATTCGAGCGCCTCTTCGAGATTCAGTCCCGGACGGCCCGTGAACGGGAGTGGGGGTACAAATTCCCTTCTGATGAGGAGAGAGAATCTGCTCTTCAAGCGGTTGAAAAAACCTTTATAGACCGAGGCGCCAAGGCGATGAAAGAGACCTCTCACGGAGCCGACCTAGAAGGGACCCTGATGCGTCGCGGCCTCCCCTTCACGATCGACGCGGAAACTCAAATCGCCCCCGATTGGCTCCAGGTCTGCCAAAGGGTGTCTCACAGCGAGGACGGGCTCGCCCGGTGGGAGGTTGTGGCCGGACGAGAGGAACTAGCAAATGAGGCTAAAGCGGAAATCGAGGGGATCGTCCGAACCTTCGGAGCCGGAGAAGAATATCAGGGTTGAGGGATGAAGGAGAGCCGGAATCGAACGACAAAGATTTCGGCCTTGCTTCAAGACCACCACGGAATCAATTCCGTGGCTACGCAAAGCAAAACCTGTTAAAACAGGTTCCGATGGATCGTCATCGTAGTAGACTATTCCACAGTCACACTCTTCGCGAGGTTTCGTGGCTTGTCCACATTGCATCCTCTAAGCAGTGCTGCATGGTAAGCCAGAAGTTGGAGGGGGACGACAGCCAACAGGGGTTGAAGCGGCTCTAGGGTGTCGGGGACGTAGAAGACATGATCGGCCCTTGCCCGAATTTCATCGTCGCCTTCGGTGGCAATGGCAATGACACGACCCCCGCGGCTGCGAACCTCTTCGATGTTACTCATGATTTTTGCATGCTGCGAATTCTTGGTGGCGACAAAGACGACCGGCATATCTTTGGTAATCAACGCGATGGGTCCATGTTTCATTTCCGCGGCGGGCATTCCTTCAGCGTGGATGTAGCTGATCTCTTTCAACTTGAGAGCACCCTCGAGAGCGGTGGGATAGTTGAATCCACGCCCGAGGAAAAGCCAGTTTTCGCGGTCGACCCATTCTTTCGCAGCGATACGGATGGAATCGGACAATTCCAGAATGGTTTGGATCTGATCAGGAATTCGTTCGAGCGCCCGCAGATAAGCCTGAAACGCCGATTCGCTCAAGTGTTTCCTTCTCCCGAGGTAGAGAGCGAGCAGGGTGAAGACCAGGAGCTGGCCGGTATAGGCTTTGGTGCTGGCCACTCCGATTTCCGGACCGACATGGAGATAGACTCCCGCGTCGGTCTCTTTCGGAATGGCACTGCCCACCGAATTCACGATCCCGAGGATCATGGCTCCCTTCTCTTTGACTTCTCTGACCGCGGCTAACGTGTCCGCAGTCTCGCCGGATTGGCTGACTGCAATGACCACTGCTCCTTCTTCGATAATCGGATTGCGGTAGCGGAGTTCACTTGCATACTCGACCTCAACCGGAATTCTCGCCAACTCCTCAAGGAGATACTCGCCGACGAGACAGGTATGCCAGGCCGAACCGCAACCAGTCAGGATGATGCGTCGCGCACGGACAATCTCACGAGAGAGTTGGGAAAGGCCCCCGAGGACAATCTTCCCGTCCTCCAAACGCATCCTTCCCCGCAAGCTGTCTTCGAGACATTTCGGTTGTTCGAAAATCTCCTTCGCCATGTAATGTTCGAATCCACCGAGTTCGATCTCCTCGAGGGAGTACTCCACATCGTCGATCTCTTTTTCCACCGGTTTGGCATCGAGGGTGGTTGTCCGAAAACTTTCACGGTCAAGGATCGCCACTTCCCCATCGCCGAGGCGAACGATTTGAGTGGTGTGCTGAACGATGGCGCCCGCATCGGAGGCGATCAGGTACTCCCCTTCCCCGATGCCGATCACAAGTGGACTGCCATTGCAGGCCGCCACAATTCGATCGGGCTCCTCCGAGGAGATGGCCGCGATTCCATAAGTTCCTTTAGTCTCTTTGAGCGCCGCGCGAACCGCATCCTCCAGATCTCCTTGATAGAGATGACCGATCAGCTGAGCTAGAACTTCGGAGTCGGTATCGCTCGAGAATTGGATGCCCTTCTTTTCCAGAAAGACTTTCAGGGTTTGATAGTTCTCGATGATTCCATTGTGAACGACCGCGATTTTTCCAGACTGGTCGCAATGGGGGTGGGCGTTCTCTTCCGTGGGCGCTCCATGAGTTGCCCAGCGGGTGTGGGCGATCCCGGCGGTGGAGAGGATAGGTTGCTGTCCAACCCGTTCTTCGAGTCGAGCAATACGGCCTTCGCTCTTCCAGACAGAGAGTTTTCCATTGGCCAGCGCAAGACCGGCGGAATCGTACCCACGGTACTCCAGACGCTTCAGGCCTTCCAAGAGGATAGGCAAGGCTTTTCGTTTTCCGAGATAAGCAACAATTCCGCACATGATGGATTCTCCCTAGGTGGATCCCCATGAGACAACTGGGATGGGAATGGAGTCTGACACTTTAAGGTTATCGGATAGATGATCGGATGGATAAATCAGAAAATAAATAAAGAATCGAAATTCTACTTGAGAACAATCCCCGAAAACTCCCGGTCCAACTCCACATCCACCCGGGTGGCATCCCCCTCCTCCACAACCACGTTTTGAACCGTTTTTGGACGATACCCCTCTGCGCTGTACGTGAGAGTATGAATCCCAGGCAGGAGCATCCGGTGGTAGTCACCCACATCCGGGTCGGTGAAGACCTCGTGATCACGACCCTCGACCACGACTGTTGCAGGCAATGGCTGACTTGTGCGGGAGTCAGTGACGAGGCCGCGCACCCCAATGTGGACTTGCTCCATGTAGGACAACATGGATTCCCGATTCTCCTCCCAGAATTGTGGGAGGGTCGAGGATGAAGGCTGGAAGGGATTGCTGAGTTCGATGAGGACTTCGTTGCAGCCAAGCCATTCATAGTTCCAATCCTGCATCCCCCCATAAACCGAGAACCAGGAAATCCCGTTCGTGATCCCATCTTCAAAGAAAGGTGAATTGAACATGGGCGGGTTATTCATTGAATAAAGGCGCGAAATGTATTGGAACAAACCGTCATCGGGGGAAAACCAACCGGGCTGCGGTGGAATGGAAGGCACCCCTTCTCCGACAGAGAAATCGGAGTCGTAGGGGTAGTTCACAAGCAGTGCCCCCCCATGAAAATTGGCGGAGAGTATGGAGGAGTGGTTAAACCCGAAATTCATGACAGCTTGGACTTCCTCGGGACGACCCTCTGGAGAGTTGACGGGATCATCGACCCGGTCCGGAAACTCGCGGTTCAGATCGAATCCATTGGCGTTCGTTCGGGAACGTGGATTCCTGGAGTAACCGTCCGGGTTCATAAGCGGCATGATCCAGATCTCGGTGCCATCGACAATATCGGTGATACGATCGTCGGACCCATAATCCTCAAGCAAGAGCCCGATCAGATTGAGCATCAGCGGGACACCCACGATCTCGTTGCCATGCATGGTGGAGAGGTACTTGAATTCGGGTTCGTCTTCCTCCAGATCGGGATTGTCCGTGATCTTCAAAAACCAGAGTTCGCGTCCCTGAACGCTTTGGCCAATCGATTCGATCCTGCAGAGGTCGGGATAGTCGATCGCCATCCTCTGAAGAAACGCGGTGAGTTGCTCGAAGGTCGGATACTGCGTTGCGGGTGTGATGAAATCTTCCGCCAACCCCTTAGGAGGTTCCCAATACGGTAATTCGAGGTCGGGGACCCACTGAATCTCCCACCCTTCCAGGACGAGCTGCTGAAACTCGGATTCATCCACCCAAACATCGACATGATCCGGTCTCTCGAGGTGGAAATCAAAGGGAATGTCAGTTCGGCTCAAGTAATCGAAGAGGTCATCGCCGATCCCAAAGATATTGGCTGGTTCCCGAGGAAAATGTTCCTGCGATTCTTGGATCTGTTGCGCGACCGAAAGAGAGCCCGTAACAAGAAGTCCAAAACAAAAGAGGAACTGGCGTAACACTGTCAGCATGCAGATTGGTTTATTCACTCCCATTGGCTCGGCGGCGCTCAATTGACGCCCTCAATCGCTGTGGTGTGTCAGAATTCTACCGCTTCCATGACAATGTGGGCATTCCTCCGAGAGGAGCTGGGCCAGACTCTCTCCGGTTCGTTGGCGTGTGATTTGAACGAGTCCAATTTCGGAAAACGTGGTGACATCGCTGGCTGCTTTATCCGCGCTCAACCCCTTCTCAAGGATCTGCATCACCTGGCTGTTGTCTTTTTTGGTTTTCATGTCGATGAAATCGATCACGATGATACCGCCGATCCCACGGACTCTAAGTTGTCGGATGATCTCCTCGGCCGCTTCGATGTTGGTTTGGCGAATCGTTTTCTGCTGGTCTCCGCTCTTCACGTTCTTACCGGTGTTCACATCGATTGCGGTCAATGTTTCCGCTTCTTCGATGATCAGGTATCCCCCGCATTTCAACCAAACCCTGCGATCGAGCGCCTTTTGAAGTTCGCGCCGAAATCCGAACCGTTCCATCAAACGATCAGGCTCGAGGTACTCTGTAACCTTTTTTTGCAGGAGCCTCATGGGAGAAAGCGATCGGATAAACCGGTCGATATGTTGTTTGACTCTCAGGTTGTCGACCAGGATGGCGTTGAAGTCTTTTGAGTAATGATCGCGGAGAACCTGCTCAATCGGGGTGAGTTCTGTGTGGATAAGCGTGGGTTTCTTGCATTTCTCGATCTCCCTAGTGATCGCTTTCCATTTGGTGAGGAGATCCCGAGCATCTCGTTCCAGCTCTTTCTTGGTGACTCCCTCAGAGCTGGTTCGAACGATCCATCCGAGGTCCTCGGAATTCTTAAGTCCGGTGAGGATATCCTCGAGGCGTTTTCGTTCTTCTTTGCTGACGATGCGCTTGGAGATATTGATCTTCTTGTGGTAGGGCATGAGAACCAGATACCGGCCAGGGAGAGACAGGTCCATCGAGAGTTTCTTTCCCTTATCGGCGATTTCATCTTTCTGGACTTGCACAGCAATGGTTTGCCCGGATTTGAGTCGCGATTGAAGAGAAGGTTTTCGAGTCCTTCCCCTCGGTCTGTTTCCGGCAAAGGCATCATCCCCTGGGAGAAACCCATCTTTCCCGATTCCTAAATCGACGAAAGCGGATTGGATGTTTTCTAAAATTTTTGTGACTTTCCCGATGTAGATATTCCCCACGCTGCTTTCCTGATCGGGACGATCGAGAATGAGTTCGACCAACCTTTCATCCTCAAAAAGTCCGATGAGGGTGTGATCGTGGCGGACACTAAACGAAATCTGTTTGGACATTCATTAACCTTTGCGATTTCTAGACGGGGTTTTCCAATATTGGCTCAAGGCAAGAATAAAGCAAACATCGACGCGAAGGAATGAGCGACACCATCAACCCGCCGACACGTGTCGCTCCCCAAACCAAGAATCCAGAAAGAAATGCATGTAAAGTCTTAATAGTGCGCCATAATGGCATAATCATCTGTTCGATCCATGGTCATCACACACTTAAATCCATTGAAATCAGTTAGTTATGATTTGGCATACTCTTTTCTTATCTGAGTTTTAACCAGGCGTAATCGCCTATACAGAAAGGAGATCCGTATTATGTGGAATCGAGAATTGTTCAAGGAGTTAGACCGCTTTGGCAGCGAATTCTCTCGTGGTTTTACCCCACTCGGGTTCACACGATTTCCGGGGAAATTCGGTACTGAATTGGTCTCTGGACAGAAAAGCGTGTCATTTCCGAAGGTCAATATTCAGGATGATGGCGAGAAATACCGAGTGCATGTGGTCTCACCAGGTCTGGAAGCAGATTCGGTCAAAGTCACAGCGCAGAAGAATCGACTTGAGTTTTCGGGGCAGATCCGTTCCGAAAAACTCTCCGAAGAGGATCAGTTCCATCGAACCGAACGGACAGTGGGTAGTTTTCAACGTTCGTTTCGCCTGCCGACCGATGTTTCTGTCGATCAGATAACTGCCGAATACAAGGATGGCATCCTTAGCATCGAAGTTCCCAAGGCGGAACAAGCACTGCCGAGGTCCATTCAGGTAACGATGGCCAACTAAACTCATCCGGAAAGCCAAGTCAAAGGAGGAAAGAATCATGGCAAACGCCTGCTGCGATACCCAAGTCGACCAAGTCCAAGGAACAAGCGACGAGGTCAAGAAAAGCGATGCGAGAATCGTGGAAGAGGAGTTCTGTATCCCGCCAGTCGATGTATTTGAAACTGGCGAGGAACTCGTTCTCTTGATCGATGTTCCAGGAGTCGTTCGGGAGAATATTAACCTCACGGTTGAACAGAACCTGCTAACCATCGAGGCCAAACAATCTCCCTCTGTTCCAGAAGGTCATGTCAAATGGCTGTGGAAAGAGCACGAACAGGTCTCTTACCGGAGACAGTTTCGACTGGGTGAGGAAGTTGACGTCGAGGGAATCAAAAGCGAGTTGAAAAACGGGGTTCTCAAGGTCTCCTTACCCAAGGTGAAACCAGCTCAACCCCGACGAATTGAAGTCAGCACCGCTGAATAAGATGAGCTCTGGTGTGTCAGACTATTTCAACAAATAGAGGTGGTCATGATACACGAGAATAATCGGGGGCACGCCCGATGAAGAGAAGTGAAAAGAAAACGGCTCTCTTTCCTATCAGGAAAGAGAGCCGTTTTTCAAATTATCATCTTGCCCGTTAAAGGCTAACCCTATTCGTCGTCAGCCTCAGCCTCGACCTCGGGTTTGGCTTTTTTCGGAGCGGAATATTTTTCGTTGATTCCGTTCGCTTGGATTGAATCGACACGGAGTCGGGTAAACGACTGACGATGTCCATTCATCCGGTAATAGTTTTTCCGTCTCTTGTACTTTCCAACAAGGATCTTCTTGCCGCGATCCTGGCGGACGACTTCGCAGACGACTTTGGCTCCATCGACATAAGGTGCGCCGACTTGGAGGTCTTCTCCCTCACCAACCGCGAGGACTTCACTGATCTCGATAGTTTCATCCACTTCTTTTGGAAGTTTTTCGACATCGAAACGGTCTCCGACAGAGACTCTTTGTTGTTTTCCGCCTGAACGGATGATGGCGTATACCATTTTGTTCACTCCTTCACAGGTCGAAATTCGACCCTTCCACCTTCAATCTCATTATATCGTAGGACGGATCAGCGAAGCATAATCCATCTCTTTACTCTGACACTTTTATCCTGGACTACCGATCTGGAATCGAGCCTCAATCGGAAACCGTAAGGACCTTTCTACGATTCCGGAGAATTCGCCCGAAATGCGGGTTCGGAAACACCAACCCTCTTTGAATCCTAAGGACGCAAACCCGGGGACGATAGGGATTTCAGACCCCTCCGTCAAGGGATACCACTGGTCGCTTACTTTCCAGCGTCAATAATGGCCCCAAAGGAATCGGCTTTGAGGCTTGCCCCTCCCACCAGGGCGCCGTCTATGTCCGGTTGAGAGAGCAATTCCTTGGCATTGTCCGGTTTGACACTACCTCCGTACTGAATGCGCAACCCATCAGCAACTGCGTCGTTTGTCAGATCCCGAAGGAGGGTGCGGATAAAAGCGTGAACGCTTTGCGCATCCTCAGGTGTGGCGGTTTTCCCTGTGCCGATCGCCCAGACGGGCTCATAAGCAATCACGAGTTTGGTGACATCATCCGGCCGAAGGCCGCCTAATCCGCCTCGGATTTGGGTTTCAACAACTTTTTCGGTCACTCCCTGCTCACGTTCCTGGTCGGTTTCTCCACAGCAAAGGATGGGGGTGAGTCCATGGGCCAGGGCGACTTTCACCTTTTCATTAATGAAGGCATCCGATTCTTTGAAAATGGTCCGACGCTCGGAATGACCTAGGATGACATGGGAGCATCCTACCGCAAGCAAGAAAGTGGGAGAGATTTCTCCAGTAAACGCACCGTTTTCAGCAGGATAGAGGTTTTGACCCCCGACTTGCACGTTTGTCCCTTGAGTCGCCTCGCAAACTGCAGCTATCGCAGTCGCGGGAGGACAGATGGCGACTTCGACATTGTCCTGAGATCCGGAGGCGTTCACCACTTCTTTGGCAAGCGCAACCGCCTCGGCGGGAGCCCCATTCACCATCTTCCAGTTACCGGCGATAAAGATCTTACGCATAACGAACTCCTTGGTTGACTGATTCCGAGGGAGAAAACCTTGTAAAATGAATCGGAAATATCACGATCAGCGGAGGGGGTTTATGCCATGAAACCGGGAGATTGTATAGCGGATTCGGCCCGTTCTGGATTTCCTGCGATCCTTTCCCTATTCTTCCCTCGCTCAGGAAATTTTGTAACCAAAAAAGGGAAAACTTGCAGATAATATGAGTGCACTTCAACAGACAGTCGCCAAAGAGGTCTCCTATTCGGGAGTCGGCCTCCACACTGGGAGCACGACCAAGGTTACTTTCAAACCGGCGCCACCCGACCATGGGTATGTATTTGTACGTACAGACCTTCCGGGGGAACCCAAGGTATCGGTCGATCCAGACAATGTCATCATTGAAGATGCGATCCGTCAGACAGCCTTAGGGTATGGCGAGGAGCGCATTTACACAGTCGAGCATGTCCTCAGCGCCTGTCGCGGAATGGGAGTCGACAACGTCATCATCGAAGTCGATGGAAATGAACCCCCGATCGCCGATGGGAGCGCGAAACCTTTTGTCGATGTCCTCTTGGAAGCGGGATTCGTCAGCCAGGACCGTCCACGGCAATACATCACCATCAACGAACCGATCTGGTTGTTCAAGGATGGTCTCGAGTTGGCGGTCATTCCTTCGAACTCGACCGAAATCACCTTCAAGATTAATTATGACCACCCAGCAATCGGTATCGATTCCGCCAGTTTCCTGATCACTCCGGAGACCTACGCCCAAGAGATCGCACCAGCCCGCACCTTTTGTTTCCTAAGGGAGATTGAAGCACTGCGGGAACAGGGGAAAATCAAAGGCGGCTCCCTCGATTGCGCATTGGTGATCGGTGACGAAGGGTTTATCAATGAGGATCTCCGCTACCCCGATGAAATCATCCGGCACAAGATTCTCGATGTGATCGGAGACTTCGCGCTGCTTGGAGCACCTCTCAAGGCACATATTATCGCGGTACGTTCCGGCCACGCATTCAATGTGGAGTTCGTGCAGAAAGTCGAGAAGACTCTCGGCATCAAACGCGGTCGTCCTGTATTCAATGTTCCTCTCGGATTGGGAGATATCAAGAAGATTCTGCCCCATCGTTACCCGTTCCTGATGGTGGATCGAATCACCCAGATCGACGCGGAAACCGGGATTCACAAGGGATACAAGTCTGTCAGCGGCAACGAACCCTTCTTTGAAGGGCATTTCCCTGATCAAGCGATCATGCCGGGCGCATTGATCCTGGAGTCGATGGCTCAGGTAGGGGCTGCCGCCATCTTGTCACTGCCTGAGAATCAAGGGAAATATGCCTACCTTCTCGGTGTGGACAAAGCCAAATTTCGTAAGCCGGTTCTCCCGGGAGATCGACTCGAAATTGAGTGCCGCCAGAAGAAATTCCGTAAGAAGATCGGATCCGTCGATTGTACGGCTACTGTGAACGGCGAGACAGCTACCGAAGCAACGCTGACATTCGCTCTTATGGACCAGGAGTCGATGAACACTTCGGTCACCAAGTAAGAGATGAAAACCCAAAACCCCATTCTGGCGATGGTGGCTGCTGTTCTCTTTCTGACCGTCGTGTCTGGGATCGCCCCTTATGATCGCGCGACGTGGATATTCGAACTTTTATTTGGTCTGATCGAGGTCGGAGTCTTGGTTGCCATCTCTCCCAGGATCCGGTTCTCCAATCTCGTATACTTTCTTGTAGTCTGCCATTTTGCCATCCTCGCAGTTGGCGCCCAATACACCTACGCAGAGGTTCCATTATTCAACTGGCTTCGAGATGAGTTCGGTTTAGCCAGGAACCACTACGATCGTGTGGGCCATTTCGCTCAGGGATTCTTTCCGGCGATTCTGATACGGGAAATCCTGATTCGTGTCGGGAAAATCGAAAAGGGCTGGCTCTGTGGTTTTCTTAGCGTGTTGGTCTGCCTGGCCTTTAGTGCTTTTTATGAAATTGTCGAGTTTGTGTGGGTCATCTTATTCTATCCCGACAAAGGCCCGGAGTGGTTGGGGATGCAAGGAGACCCTTGGGATGCTCAATGGGACATGACCATGGCACTGGTTGGAGCCTCGCTTTCGGTGGCTCTTCTGTCAAAGTGGCACAATCGGTCAATGGTCAGGTGTTCAGGGAAAGAGCCTGTCAACAATGACGGATAGTTACCCTAGATTTCCAATCTAAGCCTGGTCACTCACAATTTCCTGCCATCGGGCCAGGGCCATCTCTGGAGAAGAATCTTTTGGATGCGTTTCCAATCGCGTGTCTTGTCATTGCGCTCATCCCAGGTGAACATCCTATCGAGGGCCAGCTCAAGAGATCCCAGTTCTTGTTGAAAATCAATATGATCTTGCTCAAACCTAATCCGGTTATCTCCGGCGAGCACCGGGTTCGATACCCATTCACGAAGAGATGTGGTCGTTTCACGGTAGGACCATTGAGTCCGGGCGTGGTCCTCGGCCGCACTGGCAATCGAAAGCAATCGTTCTTTATTGCTCGCTGTCTCGAGAAGAATTCGGACGGCTTCGGTCGCATCGCCAAGGGGGAGCCCGATCGCCTTCCCCTCTTTCACTAATTGCTCTGATGGTTGACAGACCGGAGTGGTTGCTACCACGACACGCCGCGCCATCCATGAAAGGAACCGCGATCGATCGCCGAACCAGCTCTCCGGGATGTCCAAATCGCAATTGATTCCGATATCCGCCTCGGATTCATATTCAACCACTTCGGCCTGAGGAACCCATCCCACGAGGTGAATCCTGTTCTTGACCGGACTCTCTGAAACCCATTTCTCGAAGTTTGTGAAGCCTTCGTTATGGTGACCCCCGATTCCACCTCCTAGACAGACAAAGCAACTCTTCAGCTCAGCTTGGAGCGTTCCCTCGACCACTTCGAAAAACATCCGCGTGTCTTGCCAAGTGTTAAATCCGCCCGAAGAGAAAAGGACTAAGTCATTCTCTTCACAGAGTTTTCCTCGGATACGTCCAGAGTTCTCCAACCTCTTTGGGCTGTTCGGAGGAAGCCCTGTTGGTTTCACAGTTACAAGGTTCTCTCCCAGTGTGTGTGCGTTGAGCCTGCCTACCATTCCGAGTTCCCCAAGGACCATGTCTGCCTGGCGTTGAGTGACTGCGCTGAACCGGTCGCCACGGATCAACATGGACTTGTAAACTGGAAAGACCTCAAAAATTGCTTGTGGATCGGGTTTCTCCATGAGAAGTTGAAGTTCCGGCATGAATCCTCCCTTGATGTCATACCAAGTGGGGAGACGGTGTTTGAGGAGGGTGGAGACCCATGCGGCAATCATGGATCCGGCGCTGATGACGCAATCCGGATCGAAGGCTGAGAGGGCCATTTGGATCTGCCGGGCGATTTTTACACAGTTCGTTCTGAAAGGTTCTTCATAATACTGGTGTTCGAAGTTTGGGGAGATTTCTCTGGGCTGCTGGAGATATTCGATCTCAGGGATACCCTGTTGGCCAAATTCCAGAGTTATGGCTCGAACTTTGTGTCCGTCCTCCAGGAGAGGTTGGATCACCTGCCAGGTTCCCTCCGAAATCGAGTTCTGTGGAATCCTGGATTTATAGAATGGGAGAGGGCCGACACCGACGACGAAAATTTTTTTCATGTTATTCGGGTTACCCCGCTAGGGCCGGCACCTTTTCCCAATGGTCGCCATCAAGTCGGCGGTAGTAACAGGAAACTCGGGTTTCACCATCTGGTTTCTTGGTGTGACAGGCACCTTTGCCTTCTAGTCGAACGCGATAGAGGAGCGAATTCTGTTCGCAATTGACACGGACCTCGACGATCTTGAGTGTATCCCCCGAAGTCTTTCCTTTAACCCAGAGTTCGTTCCGAGAGGTGCTCCAAAAGGTGGCGATCCCATGCTCGACGGTGTACTGGAACGCCTCTTGGTTCGCATAGGCAACGATCAATACTTCGCCACTATCGGCATCCTGAACGGCAACCGGTAATACATCCTGTTCGCACTGAGCAACCTTTTTGAGTTTGCCGAAATCGAGTTGAATGGAGTTGCCCTCTTCAAGGGCTTGGTGATCTGTACTCATGGTTTTAGTTCTCTCCAATTTAGACGGTTGTCGCCCTGCCTCTACCAGTCGATCAACATCGTCCCCCAGGTGAATCCGGCACCGAATGCAACGAGGAGCACCTTGTCACCGCTTTTGATCCGCCCCCCGCTCGCAGCCTCATGCAAGCAGATCGGAACAGAGGCGGCCGAAGTGTTCCCATAAAACTCGATGTTGCTGGCCACACGATCCTCCGAAAAACCAAGTCGTTCTTGGACTGCATCGGTGATCCGTTGGTTGGCTTGGTGCGGAACCAAGAGGGCGATATCGTCGACCGATAAGTCGTTCTTCTCCAAAGCGCGGGTGATGACCTTCTCGGCGAGAGTTACCGCTAACTTGTAAACATCCCGGCCTTTGACGACCGCATACTGAAGACCCTGGTCGACAGTTTCATGGGTGGTGGGGACCTTCGATCCCCCGCCCGGGACATGAATGAGATCCGCATAGGCGCCGTCGGCTCCGAGCTCCGTGTAGCCGAGGCCCGGTTTGTCCGATGCAGTCACCAGAGTGGCTCCGGCGCCATCGCCAAACAGGATGCAGGACCCTCTATCTTCCCAATTGATCACCTTGGTCAAAGTCTCGGCCCCAACGACCATGACATTCTCGTAGAGACCTCCGCGGATGTAGGCATCGGCAATCGATAAAGCATAGACATACCCGGAACAAGCCGCGGATATATCGAACGCTGCGGCATTCTTGGCTCCCAGAGACTCCTGAGCGAGGCATGCGGATGCGGGGAAAGGGAGGTCCGGTGTGATGGTGGCGACTATCAGGCACTGAAGATCCATCGGATCCATCCCCGCCTTCTCGAGCGCCTGCTTCGAGGCGGCTGCGGCAAAGTTCGAGGTGGCTTGTCCCTCACTGGAGACTCTTCGCTCGTGGATACCGGTGCGTCCATAGATCCATTCGTCGGAAGTTTCCACTTTCTTTGCGATATCATCATTGGTGACGATGTTTTCGGGTAATGACATCCCGGTCGAAACGATACGGGCGAAGGTCATGCATCCTACTCCTGGTCCGATCCACAATCTCTCATGCTGGACATGAGAATTCTGGATGCGCTTATCATTCGAGGCCCTTAATTGCAGGGGCGGAATCTTACGCGGAAAGCGTATGAGAGATGAACCTTAAGCCCGCGATTCGGAATCGGCAAGGTGAGCGAGGACGGAGTCGGTCAACCTGAAAAGAAGATTTCCTTTAAAGCGTTTTATCAGGTTAATTCGCCCATGATGTCATTGAGAGTCGGAATGATCAGGCGCTCCATTCCGAGTTTGACGGCAGAAGGTGACCCCGGAAGACTAAACACAGGATGGTCCTCGATGATACCGGCAGAAGCCCGGGTTAACATTGCTTTCGGTCCCAGTTCTTTGTAGGCGAGATCGCGAAACAATTCCCCAAATCCAGGGATTTCACTCTCATAAAGTTGACTCAGGATACTGAAAGTAATATCCCTTTTGGCGATGCCGGTTCCCCCTGTTATGAGGATGAGGTTGCATTCCTCATCGGCGAGGGCCTCCGCAAGTCCTTCGCGGATAGTGTTCTCGTGATTCTTGAGTATTCGTTTATAGACCAACTCATGTCCCTGCCCATGCAAGAGTTCTTCGATCGCATGGGCGTTCTTATCATGGTCGCTACTAAGAGACCCGCTGATACTCAGAACCACACAGCGCGCGATTCCAGTCTGTGATTCCGCCCTATCGAGGACTGACATGATGTTTTTCCTTTCTCTCTTTTTTTGGTCTGGAAAGCATCTCGTGCCATCGGCATCAAACACTGCTATATTATACTGGATATGAAAACTCCAATAAACACATTTTTTACCACTCCCTTGCTCGCATGTGCCGCGTTGTGTCTTTTCTCTATCCAGATATCGATTTCTCATGGACAAACATTCGATTCCGGGCAAGGTTTTTTCCTTTCCAGCCAAGTCAATCGTGGATCCGAGGGAATCTCTGTGGGGGACATCGATGAAGATGGACACCTGGATTTCGCGACCGCCGACAATGGGTTCCTGACCCTATTTCTAGGGGATGGAGCGGGAGGTTTTCCCACAGTCCAAACCCTTGCAACGCGCCCCTCGAATGAGGTCGATTCAGTCGTGTCGGACGACAACGAGGATGTGGTCCTCTTTGAGACCACCGGAGACGGTCATCTGGATATCCTCACTCCGAATATTCTTCCTAACTTTACAGCGCTCACCCTCTTCCGAAGCAACCCCGACTCGGTGGGTCAATTCCTGAGTCCCTCAACTCGAATCACGAATGGTGTTGGGACAAACCCCGCTGCAGCCTCTCCCATCCATCTCAACCCCGGAGTCGATTCCTTCGTCGACCTGGTCCTGGTGACGAGCAGTACACCCAAGGTCCGCACATTCCTTGGGAATGGCGAGGGCGGTTTTTCCTCGGGCCCTGGGGTCAATCTCTCTTCCTCTCCCAGTGCATCGGGAGAAGGAATCGCGACAGCCGATATCAATCACGATGCCCTCATCGATGTCGCAGTGGTCGACCGTCAGAGAGTCTGGATTCTCTTGAATGATGGCGTGGGAGGATTCATTCGTTCATCATCGGCAACCTCTTCCTCGATTGCGGGCGAACATTTGGAATACGATGTCGCCTTAGGAGATTTCAATGGGGATACCCATATGGATGCGGTAGTGGCTAATGGAGGAATCTTTGACAATCTGATTTCTACATTGCATTCGGTCGCTGTTTTTTTCGGGGATGGGACTGGGGGGCTGAACCCCACTCCGGTTTCGATCGATCTCGGTTCCGAAGTGGCGGATGTGGAGACGGGGGATTTCGACAACGATGGAAATCTAGACATACTTGCTGCCGTACCGGACTTCTTCTCTACCCTGGGGGGAGCCAAGATCATCCGAGGCCATGGCGACGGGACCTTTGACACCGAGAATACCGTTTCCCTTCCCGCCATGGGAATCGCTAGCGTGTGTGTAGAGACTTCCGATCTGGACCGGGATGGCAGGTTGGATGTGATTATCGGAAACGAAGGATTGATTACCGGGTCGGGGTCGGATGTCCCCGGGACCGTAGGGGTCTATTTCTCCACGCTGCCCGACATCGGCCCCGCGACTCCCACGCCCACACCGACATTAGTGATGACCCCCACTCCGACGGTTCAGAAGAGTGAAGACATCGATGGAGATGGGTTCATCAATTCGAAGGATTTGATCATCCTTCTTGAGCAACAGGGGATTCAGAATCCGAACCCATGATCTCTAGTATTCCCTCGAGTTCTCGTTTGACCAACGAGATCTCCCTTTGAAGGCCTTCGGGCGTGGTGTCCACCTCGGGTTGCCCGCCACCGGTAGTGAGTTTTTTCTCGGCCCCTTCCAGAGTGAATCCCTGTTCGTACAGTAAATCGATGATCTGGAAGATGATTTCGAGATCCGACCGGGAGTATTTTCGTTGATTCCCTCCCACGCGTTTAGGGCGAAGTTTGGTGAATTTTGTTTCCCAATAACGGAGAACATGGGGTTCCACCCCCGTATACTCACTGACCTCGCTGATGGAGTAGTAAATCTTGTCCGGTATATCTCCGCGCATTCTAACCATGATGTCGCCTCATTCGCTCTTTGGATCAATCGTCAATTTGTTGAGTATAATATGCTATTCTCATCTGAAAACAATGGACTTGGGGGAGGTGGATTCATTTGACTTCTAAACAATCTCAGAGCGTGATCGGCGTTCTCTCGGACACTCATGGAAGATTAGACCGCCGCATCTTCGGTCTCTTCGAAGGGGTCGTTGGGATCATTCATGCTGGGGATGTGGGAATGCGGGACATCCTCATCGAACTGAATGCCCTGGCTCCGACGCTTGCGGTGCTAGGGAACACCGATCAGGGTGGAGACTGTCGAAGCCTTCCACTCCAGGGTTCGCGGGTGTTCGCAGGCCTTAAGGTATTCGCCACACATGGGCACCTTCACTCAGATCCTAGCCAGAGGATTTCCCGCATCTTGGAATCCACACAGGAGATCGCGCCCGATCTGGTGGTGGTCGGCCACAGCCATCGCCCCTATGTCGGGGTTCATGATGGGGTCACCTTTCTGAATCCCGGTTCCGCTTCTCAACCGCGTCATGGTCATGTCGCGTCGGTCGCGCTGGTGTCATCCGTGGAGGGTCGACCGAGGGTTCAAGTCATCGACTTGGATGGAAATGAGATCCCGACCGATACGCAGATCTAATGGCTTTCAGGACCGCTTCTTTTTTCCTTTGAGTGCACGGTAGAGGAGGAATTGGACCGCGGTCCCCACCAGGGTGAGGGTCAACCATTTTTCCTCGAGCGAGTTTCCCTGAACCATCATGGTGGCTCCGGCAACCGCAGTTAAGACAATGAGGAGATACTTTTCGAGGAACATGAGCACGACGCCGCCGACCAATCCCGCCACCACTGGAAACCAAGGGGATTGAGGAAAGTTGCCCCACCACCCACCGGATATTTGTTCGCAGAGATTGAACGCCTCATCGAGGCGGACGATCGAGACGACTGAGGTCAGAAATCCAATAATGAAAAGAAACAGGCGAAATATCTTTTGGACGAGAAAATAGCCGATGGCCATTCCCACCACACCCGCTAGCACGATCATCCACAGTTCAGGACGAAAATCCGGGATGGTGAGTGTCAGGATATCCAGGATGAGTAGCGCGCCGCCACCCCCTAAGCAGAGGCCAAGAACCTTGATCGCCAGATCAATCGCGAACCATCCCGATACAAGCAGGACCAGACCCAAACAAAAATTGGGGTCGAGAGTCATTGAGGGTTCCACAGGTGTCTCCTAGTCGGTGGATTTCGAAGATTGATGGATGAGGCGCTTGATCTTCGCAAGATTTCCGGAAGCCTGGCTATCCCTCGGCGCAAGTTTAACCACTTGACTCCAGGGTTCGACCGCACCTTGGTAATCTTTCAAACGAGTCAGCGCGATCGCCAAATGTCGCCAACCCTCCACCTTTTGAGGGTCCGATGTAACGACGGCCCGGAGGGGAGTGACCGCCTCACGATCCCGGCCCTGCTGTAGGTGCTCAATTCCGAGTGCAAAATTCGCTTCGAGGTGTAGTGGATTGTGCTTGATGGTCTTCACCAATGCTTCATGACATTCATTCAGATTCCCCTGACGCTTTTGGATTTTGGCCATGAGGAACCACATCTCGGGATCCTCGGGATTGATGGCCAATCCCTCTGTTGCAACATCTTGAGCCTCTTGGATCTGGTCAGTAATCAAGAGACCTTTGGCGAAATGGACAAGAAAGAGAGGATCGTAGCGATATTCCTGGTGGAGCGGTCTCAGAATCTCGACCGCTTTTTCAGCGTCTCCGGAATCCAGAGTGAGGAATCCTTCGAGCCGCTTCAGACGGGTGTCGTTCGAGGGACTCTCTTCAAGCAAAGTAAGTCCGAGATGGATTTGACCCTGTTCCCGGTAGAGGTCGACCAACATTTCGCAATAGGTCGGATGGCCCGGGTACTTTTCTCTCCAGAATTCCATCAACTCGGCGGCACGATTCAGATACCCATCACTCTTCAACCTACTGCACTCTGTCAAGAAGATCTCATCGTAGGTCAAGCTTAGGGGGCTGCTCTCCAAAGGTTTACCCACTCGGAGGCGTTTGATATTTTCCTGGGCCCCGTGATGATCCGGGGTCAAGTCCAGCGCCCGTTGATAGGCTTCCTCGGCCTCCATTAATCGCCCTTCTATTTCGTGAATGTTGCCCAGGTAAAGGTACCCTCCCACCCAGTTGGGATTGGCCTCTAAGCATTTTTTGACATCTCTCAATGCTTTCTTGGGACCTTCATGGACGAGGGATATGGCGATACAAAGCGAGGCAACATCTTCATCCTGTGGATCGAGCATGTGCAGGGACTCGTAGAGTGTGGTTGCTTTCTCGATATCTCCCGCGAGAAACTTGATTTCGGCCGATTCCCGAACCACCTCGGGGTCCTCGGGAAGGTTGCTCAGGCATCGGTCCAAGTGGGTAATGCAGTCCTTGTACTGGCCCATGGTCCGGAAGACTCTGGCAAGACCGAAATGGGAATCGAGAAACTCCGGGTCATCATCGAGAGAACGCCGGAATTCCTCCACTGCCTGATCCAATTCTCCCCGATTGATCGAATCGAGGGCCGATTCGTATTGGGTCAGCGCGATTGAGGTTTCGATGGTCGGTCTCCTTTCCTCATTCTATTCAGCCTTTCGCTCCCTAGAATATAAAGATTCGATAGTGCCAGGATGACCACTCTTAATATGACTCGGGTGGTCCCTCTTCTTGCTGATCCAAGATAACATTGGTAGCCTAAGGGAACAATCGTTACAGGCTCCAAAGCAAAGCACGGCCATGTTACTCACAGTAAACGGAAAGAACAAAGAATTTGGCGGGATATCGACTGTTTCCGACCTCCTTGGAAGTCTAGATCTAGATCCAAGAATGGTGGTTGTCGAGTTGAACGAGAAGATCGTCCGCCGAAACCTTCTCTCAGAGACTCACCTGTCAGATAAGGATTCGGTGGAGATACTTCGGTTTGTTGGCGGAGGATGAATGAGTTTGTCTAACCCAATTGTGGAAAAGCCGCGAGTTTTGGTTGTTGATGATGAAGAGGTGATCCGTACGCTGCTCACCTCTTTCTTCAAGAAAGACGGACGATTCGAGGTGGACACCGCCGAGGACGGTCGGAAAGGGTTAGAGGCCCTCAACCAAGAGACTTATTCCGTAGTGATTAGCGATTTGCAGATGCCCAACATGGCGGGCATCCCATTCATTCGAGCCCTCAGGAGGGCTCACCCGGATATTCCGGTAATCGTTTTTACGGGGTTCGGGGAGTTTGATGATGCGATCGAGGCATTGCGCTTGGGAGCAGTCAATTTTCTCCGGAAACCAAGCGACTTGCAGAATGTCATATCTGCGGTGGGGAAAGCCCTGGAGTTATCGCGACCTCATGAAAACCGCCGGCAGGTTTTTTCGTGGGCACAATCAATGACTTCCGAACTATGGATTCCCCCATTGATCTCGAAGAAGAATTCTTGTCTTCAATTCTTGGTGGAGCCGCTGGTCCCCATGAATCTGGTAACTCCGGGTGAAGTCAAAAACGTCATCCTTTCGTTGGATGAAATTCTGAATAATGCCATCATCTATGGTGCCCTCGGAATCGATTCTGCGATTCGTGACGAACCCCAGGGTCACACAAGGTTTCAGGAAGCGATCCGCGAATGCGAGGCGATCCCAGAGAATCTAGCGAAGAGGATCAAGATAGATGCTGTTTACGGTCGCGATGAAGCGGTATTCACCATCACGGACCCTGGAAACGGGTTCGATTCCGAAAACTTGCCTGACCCCACAGATCCGGAGAACCTGATGCGAGAACATGGACGCGGGTTGTTACTCGTCCAATGTTTTATGGATAAAATTGAGTTCAACGACCCCGGTAATTCGGTCACGATCACCAAGAAGCGAAATCAGCCTGAAACAAGTCAGTTTCTAGAAGATTCAGATTGACCTAGAATGGACGTTTTTGGTTTTCCTAATTCCGAATGGCAGGAGCCGAAGTGATCTGCTCTAGAATTTGCTCGATGTTTTCGTCATCGGGAACCAACCGCATGTACTCGGTCAGATAATCCGCCGCTTTCTCAGTCTGATCGGTTCTCCAATAGAGTTCGCCCAATGCACCCAGACATTGAACCCTTCGCGATTTGCCCAAGGGCCCGGTGTCGGTCCTTGCGAGAGTGAGCGCTTCCTCATAGTGATACAGGGCTTTCTGGGGGTTTTTGGATTCGTACAAAATGGCAACGTTGTAATGGGCATCCCAAAAGGTGGGGTTCATTTCAAGCGTTTTCTCGTAGGCGTTGATGGCCAGTCGATCCTTGGTATCGTCGTACTGGCTTTGGATGGCCACCCCATAGTTGTACCAGTCTTTGTAATTGCCACCAGAAATATCCAACAGTTTCCGATAGGAAGCCTCTGCGCGACGCCACTCTGTGGCGATCGCCGCCCTCACATCGGGTGACTCAAGGCCGCTTGCGGCCAGTTCTTGTTCGCGGGAGAAAGCAGATTTGCTGTATGCTTTGGCAAGTTCACGATAAGCCGGGGCCATGTTGGGGAAACGTTCCACGGTTTGAATCAAGATCTCGGAAGCAGCCAGATACTTGCCCTCCTCGACCAGTTTCCTGGCTTGTCCGACCTCAACACTTGCGAGCGCTTGTTTGTATTCTTGACGGTTAGGTGAATACCGGATCGCGAGGAGGTATTCCTCTCGGGCGAGCGGGTATTGCCCACTGGTCTCATAAATCTTCCCGAGTTCATAATGCAGCTCGGAACTTTCGGGAAAGTCGATTCGCTTGTCTCGGAAACATCGGATCGCGCCTTCCAAGTCTCCCTCTTCGTAGAACCGCTTCTTGCAGGCTTCCAGATCGAAGGTGGCTGCCCGTCGACCTTTAAACCGATCGGAAAATGAGGAACCGGATATGTCTAAAACTTCTTTCTCAAATCCCGGTGCGGGGAGCGGATCGATCACCGTTGATCCCGGTTTGGGTTGCGGGGTCGGATAAACAATGGGATCTGCCGAAAGAAAACCATCGCTCTTGGTGGGAAGGTCGGGGTTCCTTTCGAGGTCGGGAGTGTCCACCGATATATCCGCGACCGGTCGACCGCCAGGTGGAGATACTGAGGTGTAGGTCCCGAAGCTGCGTTCTTCCAATCGGACTGTATCAGCCTGTTTTTCGGCGGGAAGTCGAGATGTGGTTCCAAGCCCCCGTCCTCCTCGCGGTGTAATGGGCCCGGCTCCCGCGGTTGAAGCAATCTGTTGTCCATCGAGAGAGTTATACGTCCCCGCTCTTGTGCTGTCGAACGAGAGGTCGTTATTCAAATCAAAGTTGGGCGCGGGAGACCTTGTCATGGGTGGCCCGCTTGCCACCACCTGAGTCACCAAACCGCCCCCATGAATCAGGCCACGCCCACCAGGGAGAGGTTTCCTTCCTCCCAATGCGGATTTTGTGGGAGCGATGGGACTGGAGGCCGTTTGCGATGGGCTGGGTGAGAATGAGGGAGATGCCGAACCGAAGTCTTTGAATTCGATGTTGTCGGATCCAAATGAGTTGGCGGTTTCGCTTGAATAGCCGAGATCGAGGTTGTCTTCACCCACGCCGAACAAATCGCGGGCATCTTTGGCGAGATCCGAACCGCTTGTCGAACCCTCTCCGCGAACACTATTCACTGGGGGAGCACCCGCTGGAGTGTATTCCGACATCTCTCTGAAGGCCGCTTCTTCGTCCATGAACTCGAATGAGTCAGTGGATCGTTCCCTTGAGGAGGTGTCGGCCACACTGTACTCGCCCATACGAGTGCCTCCGCCCGATGTGGCGGGAGACAACCTGTCGACTTCCGCTAATTCAATCTGGGCGTCGAGTTCCTCGAGCGCGACTTCTGCTTCTCGCATTCCGGGATTCTCGAGGAGCGCGAGTTCGTATTGTTTTCGAGCTTCGGGAAAACGATTCAAGTCCGCGAGAACGCCCCCGAGTTCCTGATGAATGGAGGGACTTGTATGGTATCGGAGCGCTTCTTGATACTTGACCACGGCCGACTCGAGATTACCGGCGTCACGCAGTTCTCGCGCTTCCTCCTGGGTATCCAACGAGAGTTTCACCAGATCTTTTTGGCTTTCGGGTTTCTTTCCCACACTACATCCGATCAGAGGGATCAGGACAAATGCGGCGGAAATCAAAATCCGAAAGGTTTTACGCTCTGAAAAGACCAATGTATTCAATGCTTTCTAGATCGAATGTTCTAATCTGATAACTGGTTACAGACTTCATGTCCTAAGTCCAGAGAATCCAGATTGGTTACGTTCCTGTTCATTGAAGAGTCTACGGCTCCCATCAAAACCCGTCAATCCGAAAAAGGTTAATCCCTTATTCTTCGCCAAACAAGGATTTTAGAACGATTTCCTTGATTTCGGTACAAGGAACCCGCGGCCCCTCCGACAAAATGGGGTTAGAGCCCATCAAAACCGGCTGGAGCTCCGGATCTTCGATGTGCCGCCCATGCGAACCTTTGACTAGATGAGGATCGAGGGGGATGACCTCGAGCAATCCTCGAAACCCAAGTCTTTTTTTCAAGAGATAGGATCCGATCTTCACTTTGGGAAAAGCCAGGGCTGGGTCGAGGTAGAGATCCAATGGGTCGTATCCCGGTTTTCTGTGAATATCGACAGTTCTGGCGAAGTCAGGCGCGCACTCATCCTCAAGCCAGTAGTTGTAGCTAAACCAAGATCCTTTGTCGGCGACGAGGACGAGGTCTCCGGACCGATCATGATCGATACCGAATTCTTTCTGTTCATCGCGATCGAGACAGAGTTCGACCCCATCGAGGTCTTCCATCTGTTGACGGACTTTCTCAAGGGGTGTGACAGGTGAGGTATAAACATGGGCGACCTGATGGTCCGCCACCGCGAAGGCATCGCTCGCTCCGGCATCGAGCAGTTCCAGGCCCTCTTCTTCCCGCACCTTTAAGAATCCGGCTTCGCGAAGGAGACGGTTTATCTGGATGGGATGGTTGACCTGTTCGATTCCATACTCGCTCAAAATCAGAATTCTAACGCCTCGGTTCGAGAAATAATCGATGAGTCTTCCCACCACCTCGTCGACCTCGGCCACTGCTTTCGGGATCTCCGGATCATGGGGACCGAGTTTCTGGAGCGAGTAATCGAGGTGAGGGAGGTAGATCAAGGAGAGGGTCGGGTTCTTCCATTCGTGAACTTTCATGGAGGCTTCCGCGATCCACTTCGAGGACTCGATGGAAGACGCCGGACCCCAAAAATTGAACAGCGGAAAGGTTCCCAGTTCGGCCTGTAGACGATCCCTTAGATCGGAGGGAGAGGAATAGACATCGGGTAGTTTTCGTCCATCCGCTTTATAAATCGGACGGGGGGTCACCGAATAATCGGCACTCGAGTACATGTTGTACCACCAGAACAGGTTCGCGCAGGTGACCGATGGGTCTCGGTTCTTTGCGGTTTCCCAAACTTTCTCGCCTCCGACCAGTCGATTCGATTGTTTCCAGAATTGAACTTCCGCCACCTCACGGTTGTACCAACCATTCCCCACAATCCCGTGACCGCTGGGGGGAAGACCCGTCAACATGCTCGATTGGACGGAACAAGTCACTGCGGGAAGAACTGGTTGAATACGCTGTGAAGAGTGCGCGGCAAGAAAGCGATTGAGGTTGGGGGTCGCTTCCCCCATCAATGAAGGGGTTAATCCAACCACGTTGATTACCGCTGTCGGGTGGGTCATCGATTAGGTTCCTGAGACTCCGCGATGTCCCCAGACCGTTGCCAAAAAACATCCCAAGGCGATCATGAACATGAGTGGTTGTGCCATCAACGCCAGAAAAAAGGCGTCCAGCAGACACATGCCCGAGAGCCAGGTCAGGACAGCATCCTTGGTTTTGGGTGGAGATTTCCGAATGAATCCTATCGCACGCACCATCCAACCGATCCCCAAGATGAAGGCAACAAAAATCAGAAGCGGCATCAAATACGAGGGTAAGATCAATACAGGAAGAAAGAGGATTGGCATCACCCAGGAAAGCATTCGTTGTTTGCCAAGATATCGCGCGTTTTCGCTACGAGCGATGATTGTGATCATCGAGGTGTAGACAAAGATGGTGAGACCGAACCCGATGAGGAACCACCAGACCGGCGGCCACTGCACGGTTGAAGCGGCGACCGCATACACAGTGGCGCGACAGGCGCCCATCAACAGGAAGGAACCCGCAAACTTTTTGTGGAGGGCGTTGTAGGCGGTGATCAGGCCAAGAAGGAGTAACCCAAGGTAAAACGTAGCCCCCCCAAACCAAGCCAAGATTCCGATCCCTCCCCCGAGGCAAAGAGACATAAAAGTCAGAGCGGAGAAGCGGCTCACTCTCCCCGATGGGAGGGGTCTTTCGGATCTTTCCCGGCGGTCGATCGCTTCGTCGAACAAATCGTTCATAGCCATCCCGCCGGTGTAGAGAAGGCCGATCGCGAGAGCGACCCAGAAGGTCCCTCCCCAATCAATAGAATTTCCGACAGCGTCGATGGAACATCCCACCATGACATTGGTGAGGCATGTGGGGAGGTTCGAAATGCGCCCCAGCTCTGCGAAGGATTTCAGCTTCGAGGGGTTTGGGGTCACTGTCCGAAAGTCTCTTTCACCCAGTCGATTTCGCGAGCGATCCCTTCCGAGAGTTCCTCGAACTGGAGGTCTCGCGGTAGAACCTCCCAAGCGTAAGTCTCAACCTCGTAGTGTTTGACCTCGCCCTTCTCCAGGAGCGTCTGCATCCCCTCCTGGACCATCGCTTGAGTGGTTCCAACCGCGCCCTCTCTTTCCAGGAAGAGAGGCACATGGAAATGAACACGCAACTCTCCCCTAAAATCCGGTGCGATCTCTCCCAAAGCTTCGGGCAGGTCTTGAAAAAAAATGGACTCCGTACCGGTTCGTCTGACAACAGTTTGGTGAAGGTATCGATCCTCTTGGAAAGTCTGTAGTTGTCGAAGGGCATCGACTCGTTCGTCGGGATTCATCTGTTCGAAATCGATTCGAATCGCGGAAGAGATCTGGACCTTGCCGATTCGTATTCCCGATGAGGCGTAGGCGTCGATCGCCTCTCGTTGGTCTTCGAACATGACTGCGGAGTGACAGATATCATGACAGACCCGGAGGTAGCGCAAAACCGATTTTTTATCGCCTTCCTTGAGCAGGTGGTCATCGAAGAAGGCGGTCACATCCTGGTGGCAATCCAGGAAGCAGCCCGGTTCCGGTTCCAGATTCAGGTGAATGAGTTTGCCGGATTCGTCTTCCAGTCTACGGAGGTGATCGGAGACAGAGAGCAGGTTCGCGGTGGCCTTCTCGATGTCGATTTTCGAATTCCCGCCCTTCCCCCAACCGAGGGGGAGAGTCGAGATACTTCCCTCCTCTCCCTCCTTCATCAATCCGGCCAGTATTTCGATGAGGTCGAAGGTGTAATCGAGCCGTGAGGTCTGCCCCCAATCGGGTTGGTAGACGAGGTGTTTGACTTTCGGTTGATGGAAATCCCCATGCGGGAACCCATTGAAAGTAAAGGCCTTCAATCCGCAATGATCCAACCATCGTTTCAGGTGGTCGATTCCGACCCGGTCGATCACATCGCGAGCGCTCCGTGCCGAAAGCCAAAGGCCGATGCCCATCGGCTCATTCGGAGAAACAGATTCCTTCACACGGAGCGCATGTCGTTCGAGGTTCTTGCGAGTCTCGTCCCAACTCGCTCCAGCATGGACATTGGTGCAATACCCGAGTGTGGTTCCGGGACCTAGAAGATTATCCATCGACTTTGAATTTCGAGCATTGGCTCAGGAAAGTTTGGGGATTGGTAAACGAAACTTTTTCGATCTCTTCGGTGGTGTGGCCCCTCCTGGCCATTTCACGGCAGGCTTTCGGCACCGAGAGAGGATCGCTCGGCCCCCAGTCTCCGGCCGAGTTCATCCACAAGCGTTCGTTGCCATACATTTCGAGGATGTCCACCGCTCGCTGGGGCGTGCATTTGGTGTCGGGGTAGAGTGTCATCCCCGCCCAATATCCCTCATCGAGAACGATCTGCACGGTGTGTTCTTCAACATGATCGATCAGCACACGGCCCGGGTCGATGTTCCCGTTCCGTTTGATGGCGTCCATGATCAGTTTCGTCCCCTTCAGTTTGTCTTCGAGGTGCGGTGTGTGGACCAGGATGAGTTCATTGTATTTCGAGGCGAGTGCGATTTGTTCTTCGAGGATTTGGATTTCGTTCTTGCTGTTCTTGTTCAATCCGATCTCACCTATGCCGAGAACATTGGGGCGTTCGAGAAAATCCGGAATGAGAGAGATGACTTCGCGGGCCAACCCGACATCCTCAGCCTCTTTCGGATTGATGCAGAGCCAGCTGTAGTGCTGGATTCCATAGGTCGATGCGCGAGCCGGCTCGACTTCGGTGAGTTGTCTGAAGTAATCGTAAAAACCCTGCGCGGTTTTGCGATCATAGCCGGCCCAGAAGGCCGGTTCGGTCAGGGCCACACACCCCGCCTGAGACATCTTTTGGTAATCGTCGATGGTCCGCGAGACCATATGGATGTGGGGGTCGATGTACTTCATGGCTTCGCTCCCGGGTAGGTTCCAAAAGCCCCCTTGAGCCCGGCAGCCGATTCCAGGGGTTCCATTGTCGGATCGCTGAAGTGGTCGAGGACCCGCTTGGCGCGGCCCGGTTCTTCATCCGACAGGATTTTGAGGGCCTCGCGAAAAGATAGAATCCGAAAGTCCTCACCATTGTCCCCCTCTTCGGATTCAGCTCGGTCGAGGCGATCGAGAAATGCGGCGAGGTCCAGGAGTTTGGCGCGGTGTTCCAGGTAATAGAGTTCGATGACCTGTTGTCGGTTCAATGGGCAAGACATCCTTCATCACTCCTCATCGGGCGGGCAGCGTTCTTTTGTTGTGAATGAGGAATATTAGACAATTCGGAATGGAGGGTCTATTGGCGGGGTCGATGGGTTTCTTTCGGCATCTCGTCGACTTAAGACCGAGCATTAGCGATACGGAGCCGGCTTCGACCAGTGCAGATTTACAAGTCCCTCCAGGGGATTTGGTCGGGGTCAGCCCTGGGATTTATCCCTGGGTGGGTTTGACTTTGAGGTCATGAATATCGAATTTCAATAATTGGGCATCATTCGTGACCAGAGTGAATTCATGGACAATCGCGGTAGCCAGGATCAAGGCGTCCGGGATTTTCAGTCGGCGCCGCCGCCGGATTTGAATCGCTTCTTTTTCCACTTCCTCGGTGATGGGAATGACCTCGATACGATCGAGAAAGGCTATCTCTTTTTCTTGTTCTTCATCAGTGATATCGGGATAAGAAAGGAGTTCTATGCGGGTGATCTGGCTGACAGCGATTCCAAGCTCTTCTTTGAGCGAGTCTTCCAGGAAGGAGACCGCGCGCTCTTCCCCGGCGAGGAAGTCAATCGCGATATTCGTATCTAAGAGTAGATCAATCCCACTCATCTCTCAGCTCGCGCTGGACAGCGACACTGTTCCTTCTGGCCAGGACGGAGCCCGAGAGGGAACCGGCAAATGACATGAGATCCGGATTTGCCGATGTTCTCGCGCCTGAGGAAATCGTCAGAGTCACCTCGGCCGGGCCTGTGGGAACCTCATCGGGGAGAGTCAGATTCAGAAGGATTCGATGATCTTCCGGAACCTCGATTTGAGTACGGATCTTTTCCATGGTGTTCTCAGTCTATCCCAAGTGGACCTTGTTTGGGAGTCTCGAACCGATCCCTCACCCCGCCCCCGAAACCTTCCCCCAATCCTCCAGCAGAATCAGCAGGTCCTCTGCATCGATGTTCCCATCGAGGTTAATGTCGGTAGCGTAGGTCGGGGTCGGCGTGGCGGTACTCGTCGGGGTCGGAGTGGCTGTCGGCGGTTCGCCCGCCCAGGGTGGGTGGAAGAGACGGAAGACGGTATCGCGCTCCATTTGTTCGCCCCGGCAATTCAGACCGGGATTAAAAGATTCGGAATACCATGCGACTCCCGCGAATGTGTCATCGGCGGCGCACTTGATGGTGTGCTCCCCAGAGTTCTGATCGTTCTCCTCGAAAGTGCTGACCCAAAATGTCGGCGACATCGGGTTTTGATCCGCATCGTAAAATCGCGCAACCGGCGCCCCATCCCCACCGTTTCGCCATGCGACAAAGAGGTTCCCTTCATCGGGTTGGGCATACAAATCCATCGCAGTTGGGTCAGAGAAATCGGGTGGGTCGGTGAGATCGTCGTCCGCTTGCAGCACATTGATCACTGAAGCATCGGATAGGTCTTCCTCTACCTCCACCACGACCACACACGGGTGGTATCTGCCCAAACCATCCATCCCCCTCACCGCGATATATCCGAGACGCCTTCCCGCCGCCACGGCACGTTCCTCACCCCCCGGTTCCAGCGACACGATACCGGGAGGAAGAGGCGCCCCGGATAAGTAATCTCCCAAATCCTTGACCACACTCCCCCCGTCATCGAAAACCGTGGCGGTGTTGACCGCTGTCCTGACAATGAACCAAGGGTCTAATGGAATGGTTCCAGCACTTCCATAGACTCTCCCTTCCGCAACGCTTTGGCGAGCGGGAGAGTTTCGACCCGCATGGGGGTAAGCAAAGCTGGGGACCAGTACACTTCCATCGTCATCGTAGATTGAAATGACGATGATGGGCTTTCCTGGGTTCGAGAAACCGAAAACGGCTCCGGGATCACCACCGGTGCGATCCTCCGTCACCACGACGACTTGATCTTGGACGAGGGCTTCGATACCGCATGACCGACTTGCCCCTGTTCCAGGTGTACGAGAGGGGTGGTTTTCTATCGTTCCCGCTGGAATTGACTGACCCGCGATTGCGTTAATTCTTGAGTGTATTTGAACGAGATGCATATCACTATTCGAATTCACGTAAGAGGTGGCGCTGATTGTGTTAGTTGGTGAGATGATTTCACTAAAGTCAGCCATTCGAAATGCTGAGAAACTGAATGGAGCACTTGCCATAATTGAATAGTATCCGCCTCCTGAAACTGCAATTCCAAACCCTTCGGTATCGCTGGCACCATCCACCACTGCTCCAAGAAATCCTTGAGGGTCTTCATGATCCTTTCCATCTAGAAGAATTCCATCTGCCCTTCGAGTCCCTAAGCCAAAGATGGGATGAATCTCATAAAACATCTGAATCGGACCGCACGGTGAGATGGCATCATGACCAAAAATGTTGACACCCGGATGAGCCAGTCCTTTCGCCCTTGCGCTCATATCCAACGAATTGAACCCATTCCCTCCCACTTCGTATTCAGGCCAGGGTTTAATCTCCGCCGTCAGCGGAAACACATCCGCCGATTCGAGGTCCATTTGGGCGAGGGAGAGCGCGGGGAAGAGGCCGAGAAGGAGGAGGGCCGGGAGGGGGCGCATGGTAGGGGGATTTTAGGATAGGTATGGGGGTTGGGGATAGGGGGAAACAGTGCTTTAGGCCCGAAAACTCTTCCATCCTCTACACTCGACTGGACAGCCGAGATAAACTAAATCGATGTGTCGATAGGAGATAAACCATGTCGAAAACCCTCAATGAAATCGAGTGCGCGGCTCTGTCGCTTTCCGACAAGGAGCGCGCTTTGCTGGCTCACAGGTTGATTGAAACCTTGGATCAGAGCATCGAGGAGGATGTTGAAGAGGCTTGGTTAGACGAGGCGGAGAAAAGGTACGAGGACTACCGCAAGGGGCGCATCGGAAAAGTCTCCGCCGAGGTCGCACACAAAGCAGCTCGCGAGTCCCTTGGATGAAAACGGTTTCCTACCTCGATCCCGCCAAAGCGGAAATGATCGAGGCGGCGCGTTACTACGAGGAGGAAGCGCATGGCCTCGGCCATGATTTTCTGGATGAGATCGAACACACCGTCTCCATGCTCCAGAAATACCCGCGTTCGGGAAGGCTCGTCCGAAATGGAATCCGCAGGCGGTTGGTCCGGCGATTCCCATTCGGAATCCTTTTCGGCGAGGAATCGGATGAGATTGTGATCGTCGCGGTCATGCATCTCAAGAGGCGACCGGACTATTGGTTGAATCGGATTTGAATGTGGTCTCGGATTGGTCGGGAGCGGCCTGCGGCGTCGATCAAGAAATCTAAAACCTCTCCTCACTGCACCCCCGAAACCTTCCCCCAATCCTTAAGCAGAATCAGCAGGTCCTCCGCATCGATGGTCCCATCGAGGTTGATATCGGTGGCATAGGTGGGTGTAGGCGTGGCAGTGCTTGTGGGAGTCGGTATCGCAGTAGGCGCTTCACCAGCCCAGGGGGGATGGAAGAGGCGAAAGACAGTGTCGCGTTCCATTTGTTCGCCGCGACAGAAGAACCGAAACCTTCAGTATCGGTTGGTCCCGCGGACCTGCCCCCATCGTGAACCTGTCGTAAATTCGATTGACAGAAGCCCAAAGGCTGATGAAAATAACTTACCGGAGCCGAGACCACGGAGAGTTAAGGCTCTATCCAGGAAATTACGGTCAAGATGACAGAGAATGCCAGGTTTTCCCAGATTTAAACGAGACCCAACGGAAGGTTGCTCCATGCGACGCAGTGCTTGTTTCGCCATCTCGATGTTAGTCCCCTGTTTGTTCGTCACCGGAATTGCATCGGGTGAGGAACTGTCCGGCGATGAGAAGGCGGCGTTGTCAAGACTTCACGAGGCGCTCGTCACCCTGGAAGCGCATCCCGACGACATCGAGGATTTGCGGTCCTGGATCGCTCGAGAAGAGGAGATGACCACTACCCGAATCAACGCTCTGGGCGATGAGATCGCGGAACTCTCCAGCCTTCTCGATCGGACCGGGATCGATTTGGACGAGATGAATTCTCGCTTGGAGTTACTTGCGGGAGGAAAGAGGTCTGCGCGCGGTCAAGGACTGATCGCTTCTTCCGAACAGGTTGCCTTCAACCGTGATATCCGTCCCATTCTTTCGGAAAACTGTTTCAGCTGTCATGGCCCCGACGAACAGCAAGCCAAACTGCGTCTGGACAATCGCGATGATGCGACGAAAAGGCGCAGAGGCGGCGCGGCGATTGTTCCCAGCGATAGTGACGCCAGCCTCATCATCAAGCGTATTATCCATTCCGATCCGGATGAACGAATGCCGCCAGAAGAGTCACACAGGGAACTCACTGAAAACGAGATCGCCGCGCTGCGGCTCTGGGTGGATCAAGGCGCAACCTACCAGGCCCATTGGGCGTATGTTCCAGCGGTCGAACACGAGGTGCCGGATGTGAAGCGGAAGGAATGGCCGCTCAACTGGATCGACCATTTCATCTTATCGCGAATCGAGTCGGAGCAATTACAGCCCTCCGACGAGAGCGATAAAACAACGCTGGTTCGCCGTTTGTATTTCGATCTCACCGGGTTGCCGCCCACCTATGAAGATGTGCAACGTTACTTGACCAACCCCTCTCCTGACGCCTACGACAATCTGGTCGATGAATTACTTGCTTCCCCCCGTTTTGGAGAGCGCATGGCGATGTACTGGCTGGACCTCGTTCGTTACGCGGATACCGTTGGCTACCATGGCGATCAGGATCACAGCATTTCTCCTTATCGCGATTGGGTTATCAAATCTCTTAACGACAACATGCCTTTCGATCAATTCACCCGCCTGCAACTTGCGGGCGATTTGGAACCCAATAGCACCCAACAAGACAAAGTCGCTTCGGCGTATAATCGGCTCTTGCAGACTTCACATGAAGGTGGTGTGCAACCCAAGGAATATCTCACCATATACGCCGCGGATCGTATTCGGAATTTTTCACAGGTTTGGCTTGGGTCGACCATCGGCTGCGCACAGTGCCACGACCACAAATTCGATCCCTTTACCGCAGAGGATTTCTATTCGCTGGTAGCGTTCTTCGCGGACATTGATGAAGCGAAGCATTTTACATTGGGTTCGAATGATCTACCGACTAAACGACCCCCTGAAATCATGGTCCAGGGTGAAGGCGATGCGGAACCGCGCGCATGTATGATCACATCTGCCACCACTCCGAGAGTCATTCGTCTCCTCAATCGCGGCGACTGGTTGGATGACAGTGGGCCGGTGATGAGTCCAGCGATTCCCGCCTTTATAGGTGACCTGGGGATTCAAGACCGCCGCCCGACACGGCACGATCTTGCAAAATGGGTGTGCAGTCCGAACAATCCGCTGACAGCGCGCACTTTTGTGAACCGTCTGTGGTATCTGATGTTTGGGCGTGGCCTAAATAAAGACCTGAGCGATTTTGGCAATCAGGGGACGCCGACCGATCAGCCTGAGCTGCTCGATAAACTGGCGCTGAAGTTTTCCAGCGATTGGGATATCAAGGGTTTGGTCAAGTTCATTGTCATGAGTCGCACCTATCGGCAGTCCTCTCTAGGGAGTCGGGAAACTCTCGAAACCGATCCCGAGAATAATCTCTTCGCTCGTCAGGGACGTTTTCGGCTGCCGGCGGAAATGATTCGGGACAACGCATTAGCTGTCAGCGGTTTATTGGTTGATGGCATCGGCGGTGCAAGTGTCAGACCTTCTCAGCCTGAAGGACATTATAAGCACCTCAACTTTCCTAAACGGGAGTATGAGCAGCACAACGACGAAAGACAGTGGCGCCGAGGTGTCTATGTTCATTGGCAGCGGCAGTTCCTCCATCCCATGTTAAAAGCTTTCGATGCGCCGAACCGGGAAGAATGCACCACCCAGCGCGCGAGGTCGAATACTCCATTAGCGGCATTGGCTTTGCTCAACGATCCCAATTTTATCGAAGCGGCCCGTGTCTTCGCGGAGCGGGTCATTACCGAGGGGGGAGACAGCGACAGGAGACGACTTAACTTCTGTTTTAATTCCATCGTGTCACGGGATGCGTCCGATCAAGAGATGGAAATCATGCTGCGGTTTTTGAAATCGCAGCGCGAAGCGTTCTATCAAAAGCCTGAGGACGCCGAGGCCT
>JAJDBZ010000493.1 GCA_029261095.1 Candidatus Omnitrophota bacterium
GATGCCAGGAATGTGGTCAGCCTAAGAGTATTCAACTCAAAGAACCTCCATCTTCCACCTTAGTTGAAAATCCACCCAACTCGATTTGGGATTATCTTTCTTTTCTTCCCATCGAGAACGAAGAACACATCGTCTCTCTCCAGGAAGGCGCCACGCCCCTTATCAAAGCCGAGCGTCTTACCGATCAAATCGGTGTCAGCGAGATCTGGCTCAAGAATGAAAGCGTAAACCCAACTGGGTCTTTTAAAGATCGTCAAGTCTCAGTCGGCATCAGCCATGCGCGAGAACAGGGGATCGATACAGTCGCTGCGGTATCGTCGGGGAATGTTGCTGCATCGACCGCCGCTTACGCAGCGCGAGCGGGAATGAGAGCCATCCTCTTGATGCATGGCCAAGCAGGGGCGACGAAGATCGCTCAGGCGACCGCCTATGGTGCGAAGGTGATTCAGGTGGATTCTCCCAAACCAAGCGAAGTATTCGACCTCTGCCTCGCGGCTTGTCGGGAGTGGGGGTGGTATCACTTGTCCACCGCCGGTATCTATGAACCCTTCAATGTCGAAGGGTCCAAAACGATAGCGTATGAGATTTACCAACAGACTGCGGGGAACCTTCCCGATTGGATTCTCTGCCCTGTGGGGGGAGGTGGTTTACTGGGGGGAGTTTGGCGAGGGTTTCTCGACCTTCAGCGCATGGGTCTCATCGAGAAAGTCCCTCGCCTCGTGGGAGTTCAAGCCACCGGGTGCGCTCCGCTCGTTCAGGCGATTCAAGAAGGCTGGTCCTTCAAAGAAAGTCGGGAGAACCCCTGGCCCAATCCCGAGACCATTGCAGGGGGTATCGCCGATGACATCCTGTTCGATGGACACACCGCCATTCCTGCCATTAGGGAGACCGGAGGAGTGGCACTCGCGGTTACCGACGGCGAAATTCTAGAGGCTCTCCATCTCCTTGCCTCGACCGAGGGAATTCTCTGCGAGTTGTGCAGCGCGGTTACAATCGCTGCCTTGCGAAAAATGAACGACCTCACCGACCATTCAAGAGTTTGCTGTCTCATCACGGGGAGCGGGATCAAAGACCTTTCGGCATTACCAACTGGGGAAGCAAGGGTGGAGAAAATTCCTTGCAACCTCAATAAGCTGGAAATGAAGATTCATTAACAAACGGAATGAGCCTTTCTATAGGTCACACGCGGCCGACATGATTGATGATATCCCGCTTCGGTACCCCTATGCCATTCTCTCGTATGGGACCGGCTGAAATAGAAATATTTATTTATTGACTGCAACTGATTAATCCATACCGAACCGCTTTTCGCAATCCCACGATGCGGCTATGATCCCCGCTCTGTCAACAAAACAAGAAATCCAATTGAATGAGGTTTGAACACTCATGGCCAAAGCATCACGTCTCGCCTTCGGCGAAGCCCTCGCGGAAGTCGGAGCAAAAAATCAAAATGTGGTGGCGCTCGACGCGGATCTCGCAAAGTCCACCATGTCTAAAATATTCGCAGATCAATTCCCTGAACGGTTCTTCGAGATGGGTATTCAAGAAGCCAACATGATTGGCGTAGCTGCTGGTCTGGCGCTCTCCGGAAAAGTTCCCTTCTGCTGTTCCTTCGCTTGTTTTGTCACCGGGCGTTACGACACCATCAGAATTTCAGTGGCTTATCCCAATGCCAATGTCCGAGTGATTGGAACTCATGCGGGTATCGGTATCGGAGAGGATGGCAACAGCCAGATGGGATTGGAAGACATCGGGCTCATGCGCGGTCTTCCCAACATGGTCGTTCTCCAACCCGCCGATGAGGTGGAGACCAAACAGATGATCGAATTTCTGGCCAATCGTCATGAAGGGCCCGCTTATGTCCGATTGACACGACAAAAACTTGCCGATGTCAGTCCCGATGGATACCAATTCAAACTTGGGAAGAGTGTGGTTCTCCGTGATGGGAAGGATGTCACCTGCTTTGCAACTGGCGGAACCGTTCAAGGGGCAGTCGCCGCGGCTGAAGAACTGGCCGGCGAGGGGATCGATGTCCGAGTGGTCAACCTCTCATCGATCAAACCGATCGATGCCGACATTATTGTCAAATGTGCGAAGGAAACCGGCAAATTATTTACTGTCGAAGACCACAACATCATCGGAGGAATGGGGACAGCGGTCGCGGAAGTAGTAACCGAAAAGTGTCCCGTTCCAGTCTTCCGATGGGGACTCCCGGATGTCTTCGGTGAATCCGGATCACCCGAGGCGTTGTATGCGAAATATCAGTTGGATGGCCCCGGAATCGCAGCCAAGATCAAAGAGTTTCTCGGTTAAAGAGGTTCTAGTAATCCGGAGTCACTCAAATGTTCGACCGGCCTACGTCGTCCCCGTAATGGCCCCTTCGTAGGCCGAGAGGATATCCTCATAGAATCGTTTCTCCGAGAAGTTTTTCGCGAGTTCACGTCCGACTACGGACCGACCGTGCCGCTTGTCTGGTTTTCCGAACAACTCTTCCATGGCTGAAGCCAGTTCCTCTTTGGAATCTTCAGAAAAATACCATCCTGCCGATCCCACGATCTCCTCCATCGCACTTTCGCGTCGCGTCAACACTGGACAACCGAGAGTCATTGCCTCCAATACCGGAAGGCCAAAGCCCTCGAACTTGGATGGGTAGACCAAAGCGACGGCGCCCCGATAGAGATCGATCAAATCCTTCACCCCAACATCCTGAAAGTGATGGACCCTTCGACCATCGGGAAGAGACCAGATACTCTCGTTCTGTTCTCCCCGCATGACTGGGCCTATACGCTTGAGAGTTCTTCGGATCTCCTCAGTCATCCATCCCCATCGACCTACGAGGATGAGATCCACCGGAACGTCGGAATTTTCCCAAGATCGAATCGCCAGATCGATTTGCTTTCTCGGTTCCAGCGTTCCCACCATCAAGAAATAAGAGTTCCTTCCCTTGGGATCACTCGATCCACTTGAGCCGAGAGCACTGTAGTCGGCTGCGAGGGTGGGGTAGACCACCCGAATTTTCGAACTCAGTTCGGGTAAGTGGTCGCGGATTCGGTCAGCCTGCCAGTGGCTGTCTGTTATGACGATTCTCGCTGCTCGACTTACATTTGAAAATGCCTTCCTCAAATAGATGCCAGTTGGTGTGGAGAAAAATTCCGGACAGGCAAACGGTGAGATGTCGTGCAGAGTTGCGACTATCGGTTTCGAGGTGATAGGGGGCCCGATACAGTTTGGGTAATGGACGAGATCCAATGCCCGAATATTCTTATCCAGCAGGCGATCGGCGAAGACCCGAAAGGGCCACCTGAGGTGGAGACGACCGACGGAAGGATTTCTTTGGAACGCATTCCCGTGTTCGAGATTATCCGGAGAAAGAAGGGAGACATCAATGCGATCATCCCCAACTTGGGTAAGAACGCGCATCAGTTGTTCGGTGTAATATCCAGTCCCGCTACGGTTGCCTAATGGGAGCCCTGAAATTCCAACTCGGATCCGATCCGGACTCATCCGTCCGTAGTGGTCGCGATCGATTGAGGTTGCATCACCGGGAGTTTGACCCCGAGGATTTCCATAGCCTTACGGACCTGTTTATCCTGACCCAGTTCAACCAAATCGATATTCTGAGGTGATCGATACTGGCTCGGGAAAACGATGGTATCGGAGGCGACCGAATAATCGGGCGATATCCCCTTGTGATG
>JAJDBZ010000494.1 GCA_029261095.1 Candidatus Omnitrophota bacterium
AGGAGAGGACTCATCATCGCAAAAGGAATTATTTCTTCTTCTTTTTGTGACGATTTTGGCGCAGTTTCTTGCGACGTTTGTGAGTCGCCATTTTCAAGCGCTTTCTTTTCTTGCCAGAAGGCATCGAGCACTCTCCTTTTCCATAGTTTATCCGAATTCAAATCGAAGCGTCAACAAAAATCGGGGGAATTTTCCCCAAAACGTAAATTTACGTTGTTTGTGGGTAAAAAGCCGGCGGGGAGTCTCGCGTCTTTGATTTTACACGTCAAGGGCCCAGCAACAGAACCCATCAATACTATCATAATCCTTCTTTGTTTGCCAATGATTCTCCCTGAGTGTTGCGGCGATTCGAGATCAGACCTCCCTTTGTTGATAACCTGTTCACAAATGCCAGGGTTAGTGGGATTGATTTTTTTTTCCACTCTGGGAAGAATCCGCCGACATACCAGATGCCGGGCGCCTGTAGCTCAGTCTGGATAGAGCAGTGGTTTCCTAAACCATTGGTCGCAGGTTCGAGTCCTGCCAGGCGCACCAACAATTCCAGTGATTATTCATTGATCGAGCGCATCTGCTCGGCCATCTCCTTCGCGGCTCTCCCCGCTGCTTCCGCGTAATCTCCCCCATTCGAGGCATACAAAATCGAGCGAGACGCATTGACCAAGCCTCGGATTCGTCCCTGGCTGTCTCGGCTGGCTTCCAGCGATTCCTCCAACGATCCGCCTTGCGCCCCCACACCCGGGATTAGCAACCATCGATTCGGCGAGCGGTCCCTAAGGGCCTTCATCTCACCGATTTGCGTTGCGCCTGCGACCCAACCCCAATTTGGCTGGGCGAACTCCTGCTCGAAGGTCGAGGCTAATTCCTCGAAAACCGCCCCGCCTCCGGATGTTTGGATCTTCTCGACCTGGGAGGCAGTCGGGTTTGAGGTAATTCCCAGCACGAACGAAAACCGATCTTTGTACTCAAGAAAAGGGGCGATTGAATCGCCGCCCATGTAGGGAGCGAGGGTCACCGCGTCCGCATCCATTTGCTCGAAAGCGAATTTTGCGTAGGCCTTTGCTGTGTTCCCGATGTCACCTACTTTTGCATCCAAAATGACCGGCGCCTCGGCTCGAGTCTTCTCAATCAATTCCAAAAGAACTCTGTGGCCATCGATCCCCAGTGCTGCGAAAAAGGCCCAGTTCGGTTTGTAGACAGCGGCGAATTCACCTGTTGCTTCGACAATACCTGACAGGAATTCCAGGACACCCTTGGCGTCTTTCGAAATCCCATCCGGGAGTCTTGCGAGGTCAGGGTCGAGGCCAACACACAAGAAGCTCCCCTTGGAGTCGACCTGGTTCTGGATCTTTTCGAGGAATGACATGGTGTAGCTCCCACTTTCGCGATTCTCCTCGACTCGAGGATCACGTGGTTGTACCTTCAAAAGACCGTGCAGGTCAAATCCCCCGACGCAGAATCGACGATCCATTCTCGAACCCTCCGCCCCATTCAGTGGGGGTTGGTCATTATCGGAGGGGGAGTTTCTGGGGCGACCTTAATCTCGGAGTTCGTAAACGCGGTCGGCCCCATTGATCGCTTAGCGTGGTTGTATCTCGGATTAGGGGTGTGCCTATTCCTCTTCGGGATTGCCCTGGACCGACTCCCTTCCTCGTTTTCGCTTTTCTTGGGATCCAGTTTGCTGTCTCTCTTGGTTGCCTGCGGATGTCTAGGCGCTTTCCGTGTCGACCCGTTTGAAATAACCGACCGACTTCTCCTTGCCCTCTTCCCCCCCGAAGTGGGTATCTGGGAGTTTGATGACCGATACGGGTATAACCACCGCCCGGGGTCGAGCGGTCGATTTCAAAAAGGAGAGATCGATGTTCAGTATGACATTGACCCTCAGGGGTTCCGTGTCACGCCAGACCCGGAGAGACCTCGTGGTAGAATCGTCTGCTTGGGTTGTTCCTTCACCTTCGGGACTGGAGTCGAGGATGACGAGCCTTACCCCTATGTCCTCGGCGAGGATTATTGGAAGGACTACAAGGTTCGGAACCGAGGCTTGACAGGGTGGGGGACTCAACACGCCTACCTTGCTCTGCTGGAAGAACTCCAGGAGACAGTTTCACCAACAATGGTTTTTTATGGTTGGATCCCTTCACATCGTGAGAGGAACTACATCCGAAAGTCCTGGGTGGAACATATTGGCCGGAAGTGGGGTTTGACCCGAAATCTTTTTGGAGTATCCGATTTCCGCCGGCACCCGCATTTTGAAATCGAGGATGGAGAACTTGTCTTTCAGGGCGTAGTCGGACCCGGTGATGTCCAACAAGATCCTCCGGATCTGAAAGAGAGAGAAATCGCGTTGACCCTTAGATTTATTGTCGAAATGAATCGGCTCACACGGGAAGAAAGCATTCCCTTCTACCTACTAAATCTTCCAGTCGACCCGGGGACTAATCCACTTGAAACTACCGGAAAGATTGAAACACCGGGTTACTTGCTCGATGCGGTGGAAAAGGATGGGATTCCCTACCTCGATTTGATGGACACCAACCGTGGGTTCTTACCGGGCGATTATCACCCCAACCGATTAACTCATCGTGAGATTGCGAGGGCACTGGGCGAAAACCAAGAAATCCGTGAAATCTTGTACCCGTTTCTTGAATACGCACAACCTGAAGTCCCTTAGCACTCTTTTCTCGCTGGCTCGGAAGTTTCGATTTAGCTTGCCGGGTATAGGCCCACTGGGAAACAGTTGAAAAAACTCGGACAAAAAGGTAATATTCACACTTGTTTTTGGGTAGGACTCCACCCGTCACGACACGGTTTTGGGTTGTCTGACAAGACCGGTTTCGAACCGTGACCTTCCGGGGGTTTTCGCTTCCAAAGAAGGCCAACCCGGTCCTTGAGTCATGTCTTCCAAAAAGCGGTTGTCGACCTGCATTCCAATACCCGTTGAACCCGGGTCGGATTCTGGATTGCCTAAGAGTGTCTTTACCCATGATGAATGAATACGAGTCAATCTCGAACGAGAATGAGAAGGAGAAGTAGAAATGCCGATTGTCAATTATCCCAAATACTGCGAGATGCTGGATAAGGCGAAAGCCGGGAGGTATGCATTCCCCGCCATCAATGTCACCACCATGGACACCGCCAATGCCGCCATCGAGGGATTCGCTAGTGCGAAAAGCGATGGAATCATTCAGGTTTCGACCGGAGGTGGCGCGCACGCCTCGGGGAATTTGAAAGACATGGTTCTGGGATCTATCTCCCTTGCGGACCACATCCGTCTGGTTGCCGAGAAATACCCAATCAATATCGCCCTACACACCGACCACTGCCAACCGGGTAAGGTCGATTCGTTCTTGAAGCCATTGATTGCTGAGACCGCGAAACGGCTTGCCGAGGGGCGTCCGAATCTCTTTTCAAGCCACATGTTCGATGGCAGCGAACTCCCGTTGAAAGAGAACATGGATTTGTCCAAAGAGCTGCTCGCTCTTTGTGCCGAAAACGAGATCATTCTCGAGGTAGAGGCCGGGGTTGTGGGTGGAGAAGAAGACGGTGTCGATAATGAGAACGCTCCCGCTGAGAAGCTTTATACGACTCCAGAGGATATGGTCGAGGTCCATGAGGCCTTGAATCCGATTGGGGGGCGTTTCATGTTCGCTGCTACCTTCGGGAATGTCCATGGAGTGTACAAGCCGGGGAATGTGAAACTCCGCCCGAAAATTCTCAAGGAAGGACAAGAAGCAGTCGTTGCCAAGTACGGAAAAGAAGCACACTTCGACCTCGTGTTCCACGGTGGCTCTGGGTCCGATCTATCGGATATCCACGAAACCCTCGATTATGGTGTCATCAAGATGAATGTGGATACGGACACCCAGTATGCCTTTACTCGTCCAGTCGTCGATCACATGATGAAAAATTATGACAGTGTTCTGAAAATCGAAGGCGAGGTCGGGAACAAGAAAATCTACGATCCCCGCGCGTGGCTTAAGGCAGCGCGCGATAATATGGCCGATCGAATCGCTCAGGCATGTCGAGATCTGAAATGCGATGGGAAGACCCTCGGTTAGTCGGCAAGCGTTCGGATACTGACAAATAATCGATGTTCCAAGCCCTCTCGATCCCATCCGATCGGGAGGGCTTTTCATATCTCAAGCAATTCTCATCTTCCCACAACTCGCGGTGGATGCGCCACAAAGATGTTTTGAATCAACGCGTGTTTTGTTCGATATAGGACTCGATCGACTGTTTAAAAAGGATCATTTCCTCATCTGAGAAGGCTTCAGATGATTCGAACATGGAGAGAAAATGCTCTCGGTCCTCAGGGCTGGAGGGCATGAACCCAATGCTTTCCTCATACGAATCGGATGTGGCGATCAATTGTCCCGATGAGTCAAAGATGGCGTACCAGGGGAGTTTCGGGCCTTCTCCGGCGAGGTCCTTCAGGAGAGACTGTCCACCCTCCACTGTATCGATATCGATGACGGTGTCTTGGAATGATTGTTCGTAGATTTTCTGGACTCCAGGTTTTCCTAGGAATTCGGAAAGCTGCCAACACCCCGGGCACCATGGCGCGCCGAATCGGAGGAATAACCTTTTGTCAGTCTCTCCGGCTTTCAATATCCCCTCCTGGAAGAGTTCCTCAGCCTCTGTCAGATCGCTTTCGGTCCCTCCGTTTGCGACCTGGTCGTCCTCCTCGACGCTGCCCTCCTCGCCTTCGCCCTCTTCGCCCTCGGAATCCTCGCCGGAAGGCGACTCTTCTTCCTCCTCAGAATTCTCCGCCTCTGCGACACTCTCATCGGATGGACTCTCGAACTCACCCTCTTGAACGATTTGGGTGTCTGATTGCGAAAGATTGCTAATAAGCGAAGAGATGACCCAAAAGAGAACACCGACACCGATGAAGGTGATGAGGATAATGATGAGGGTTCGAACTTCTCTTTGGCGATCCATAAATTAGAAAGAACTGGTTTCGATTCCTTCGCTATCCTATTTTCTTTTATCCGGGAGGAAAAGAGCTCGAGCAACCCTTTAAGGAATGGCGAATGGATCTCCTTGTTAGGGGAAGAGGCAACCCATAAACTCCATCCATGAACCTATTCCCGCATTTCAGCCCTCAAGCGGTGTCTCATGATCAATAAAGTCTTGTTGACGAATGACGACGGCTACGATTTTCCGGGGCTTCTTGCATCGTGGGAAGCGGTTGAACGACTTTGGCCGGGAGCGGCTCACATCGTCGCACCGGGTCAGTGTTTCTCGGCCAAGAGCCATGCAACAACCACACATCCCGACAGTCCACTGATCGTCCGCGACCTCGATCATCCCAGAATGGCAGGCGTCATTGTGGAGGGATATCCCGCGGACTGCGTTCGTGTCGGGTTAAAAGGCCTCGGCCCTCGGGAAAAGGATCGGCCGTTGTGGATCTCGGGAATTAACCCGGGAGGAAACCTTGGGATCGATATCTACTATTCCGGAACAGTGGCCGCGGCTAGAGAGGCGGTGGCCCTTGGGTGTTCGGCGGTGGCGTTGTCGGTTTATAAACAAAAGAAGATCGAGATCGACTGGGAGTCCATCACCCTTTGGGTAATCGAGGTGTTGAGAGTCTTGAAACCGCGATTGGAAGAGGATGAACCGACTCTTTGGAATGTGAACATGGCGGGCTTGGAGAAGGGGACCTCAATGCCCGAAATCCAGTTTGTCCCCGCATCAACCGATCCTTTGGAGATAGCTTTCTCTCGGGCTCAATCCAATGACCAGACGGAACTCACCTATTGTGGTTGCTACCAAGACCGACCGAGGAAACCGGGCACCGATGTCGATATCGTCCTCTCCGGGGGAATCGCGGTCACCCCGCTTCGTCTTGATGTGACCGATGAGTCATTGTTAGATACGCTTCATCAGTAGCGTTCAAGAACGCCGTAAAGAAGGATAGCATATTGAGGTTTTTTCGATGAACACAGTTCCAAAACCTCGCACCGAGGACGAAAGAGTCTTCGTTTCCGGGTACCGATACGATTCCATTCGCGGTTTCCTGATTCGAGTGGGGATCCCGGCAGCAGGCCTCATCCCGCTCATTGGGATCCCCTATTTTTCGTTTGGGCTCTACCAGTCGATGGCGGACCAGGTCCCTCAGGATTCCCAAAGGCAACTCTTGACATTCCTCGCCACACTGAACCTGTTGGGATTGTTCATGGCGTTCTCATTCTTTTTCTTAGCCGCTTA
>JAJDBZ010000495.1 GCA_029261095.1 Candidatus Omnitrophota bacterium
GGCGGTGTGTGGCGCCTGTCGTCTCGCTAGGGCTCTCTACTATTGGTCTTATAGGAGGGGTCGCTTTTGTTTCCGCAGTCAATGTAGAGAAGAAAACGGATATTCTGGAACTAGCGGATCAGATTGAGACGATTGAAAATAGGATTTCCGATATTCGACTGAGGACGGAAACCTGGATTTCGAAGAAAGCTAAGTCCGAGCAAACTTTCTCGCCTGAAAGGCTGTACCTTAGGATGAGTGGGTTGTTCTCGACCCGAAAGGAAGAGGCCCGAATCGATGTCGAAGAGCACATTATGGAATGGATTGGCGGGTCAAGCCCCTATAGTTTCGAGAAAGTGTCGGCGGCATTCGACGGTCAGGAAGGGACGGAAATAGTATGGCAAACGGGTTCCCCGGAAAGGAAACTCAACGGCCAATTGGCCCAGAGGATGAATCACCGTCCCAAACCGATCGACAACTTCTTGGGCCGAACCGGTCTAACGATGACCCCCTGGTTTACCTTTCATGACAGGAGATCTGTTCCCACGCTCTCGGAATTCCTCAGGGCCTATAAATCCGAAATCGATCTCGCAACAGAAGAGGTGGATGGAAATGAATACCTTCGTGCCGATGTCCCGCACCTTCATGACAACGGCCGAGTTTTGAACGTAAGACTGACTCTATGGCTTGATCCAAGAAGAGGCTATTCGATCGTCCGTCGCCAGACCCGGCTCGAAAACCCGAATGGACCTTCGGAGGTCTTATCTGAAACCCTTGCCACCGAGATGGTTGAATCTGAGTCCCATAGAGGAATTTGGTTCCCCAGAGAGATAGAACACATAAACTTCGGAGACGAGTTCGTCGAGTTGCAGCGTAGGGTTATGATTGAATGGGAAATGGACCCGCCGAACATTAGCCACAATGACTTCAGGATCGAAGTTCCAATAGGTTTTGCAATAGAAGACGAAAGGACAGAACAACGGCGCATTGCTAAGACATCTGCCAAGAGACCCTCCACCAAAGGCAAAAATACCGAGACTTCCCAGCCCCTCAATCCATCGCCCGTAGTTCGGGAATCATCCGGGAATAAATCAGGGACGATCACTCTTGATAATGGAGTTCAGTACGAACTTGTCGGAGTCTGCGAGTATCCAAGTGCGGGAAAAAAATGGTGGCGACCGGATGGGAGTCCTCTTGAAAAACCTCCATACGTGGATGTCAATGTGAGTCCGATAGAACATCGACCCGCTTATGAATTCGCAATACAAATGACGGCTAATGCACGGTCTGGAATCTGGGACATTGATACCGACGATTCGCGAACAGCGTTCTCAATGGGAACCCCTATGGGTGAAAATGGGGAATGGATGGAAGAGATGGCTTCAATCGTCATGCTCTACCCCAAGGATCGGACGAGTGCGACCACCTCGCTCACCATTCATGCCGTGTGCGGGCCAACCGTGACCGCCGCCACCTGGGATAATTTTGAAAGATTGATGATCCCCACGGAGTTTGCTGAGGGGCAAATTGTGACGAGCAAACCCAAAATGGACGGCGGGAATTTAATCCTGACCGCCTCGTATTCCAATCTCGAACCCGACAAACACACTTGGGTCCATGCCGTGGACAAGGAAGGAAAATCGCATTCGCCCGAAGGTCAGACACACGCCGGATCAGGCGAATTCAAGCTCCATGAATACCGATTCAAGGATCTCCAACTCAAAGATCTCGATCACTTTCGGTTTAGCGTCACTCCGCGTCAAATGGTCACCCTTGAAAACGTCTCTTTGGATCCCGATGTCCAAGCAGATGTCCGAATCAGTGTCTCACCACCACCAGATATTAAAAAGTATCTTCCAATAAACAGTTTCAGAACCAGACCGGGAGAAACTCAAGAGTCTTCACAAAATGCCCCCCGCCTCCAATTCCGCTTGGTTGCCAAATCAAAAAACATGGAAGGTATCGAGTCGTTCCCCACACGAAACCCCGATCCGACCCACGGCGAACGTCTCCCCCTTCTTCCGGATATTCTCTTCACCGAAGACGACTTCGTCTACGCCAAGATCGATCAGCGCTCGGTTTCCGACAACTATACCGTTGCTTTGCGATTCGACGATGAAGCCGCTGAAAGGTTCGCCAAGGTGACTCAGGAGAACATGGATCGACCGCTGGCGATTCTGTTCGATGGCGAGGTGGTCAGCGCGCCGATCATTAAAGCGGTCATCACAGGCGGAATGGCGATCATCCAGGGGGATCTCTCCAAGGAAGAGGCCGAGACGATTGTCGGAGTCATCGGCTCCTTCGAATCGGTGAGACCCAAAAACTCCCTCTCCGGCCACATCCTCAACGCCTCCACCGGCGCCCCCATCGAGGGGGCCTTTGTCGCCATCGACCACTCCGGCGACGCTGGCGGATCGAACCTCGAACGTTTCGAGGAACAAGGGATCTACGCCACGACCACAACCGGTTCCGATGGGGCCTTTACCTTGGAGGGGTTGGCCTTCGATTCCGCGCATCCTTTTTATGTGACCCATCCAGGGTTCATTCGTCATTCCAGTTCCATCGCTGTTTTGGAGACCTCCCCCAACCGTGAGATTGAGGTTTTGATCCGGCCGGGCGGAACGATTCGTGGGCAGGTCGTGGATGCTTCGGGGGAGGCGAACCCCTTGAGACTTTCGCTTCATCTCGCCGCCGAGGACGGCCGCCTCTTCTTCCCGCCCGATGCCGATTGGCCCTCCTATCCGCACCTCGATGGGAAATCCGATCGGCATGGACAATTCAACTTTGGTGAGTTGGACAGCGGGGTTTTCTCTGTCGTGGCGTGGCTACAGATTGCACAGTCGGGTGTTCGTTACTTCGGAGAGGTGTCCGGCATCGAAGTCCAAACAGGAGACACGACCGAAGTCAAACTTCCTCGCGCCGAAACCGGCGGCAACATCATTGTCGCGCTTGAAGGAACAGAGGACCCTCCGCGATTTCCACCCATTGTGGTCCTTACCCAGGAACTCGATCTCCTCGATTTCGCGGGAGGCCCCTACCACCCGGAGGATGAGAAACTCGGAAAGATTCTCGCCGGGGGCATCCGCGCCATCCGCGCCCAGGAAAACCACGCGATGTTCGAAAACCTCCCTGAGGGCGACTACGCCCTCCTCGCCCTCGCGAATATCCCAGCGGGTCCGGGCACCGCGCAAGGCGCGGTGCATATGTTGGGTCAAAGCGTAGAGGTCAAGAGCGCGGAGAGAGTGGAGGTGGTGCTCCAACCCGAGGAGACGCGGCAGGAAGAGGGGGATGCGGGTTCTGGACAACCGACCGATACTCTTGAGGCAAAGATCCTCAAATTTCCCGAGGACCGCTTCATCGGAACCGTCTTCACTCGTCCCGCCGGACAGTTCGAGGATTGGTACGAAGGTTGGGAAAAACTTTCCGACGCACAGGGCGAGGTCTCGATTCCGGTTGGTCATGAGGTCGAACTCATTATCGACGAATCCGCCGCTTCCGATCTCCAGTTCCTCTCCGAGTTCGAACCCGACTCCATCGCTTCCCTCAGTTTCGCCTACAAGAAAGCCGAAGCCGGCGACCTCTCCTACCTGAAGAACCTGACCGGCCTCCGCGCTTTGAACCTTCAATCGACTCTGATCACCGGACCGGAACTCGCCAACCTGGAAGGGATGAAGGATCTCGAAATGTTGAGGCTGGGGGATCACCAGTTGACCGATGACAGCATGAAGTCGATCGGTAGACTGACCAACCTGAAATGGCTCGCGCTCTGGGGGACAGGCATCACCGATGAGGGACTGGCCCATCTTGAAAACCTGACTCGTCTCGAATTCCTTTCGCTATCCAACACAAAGATCACCGACGATGGGTTGGCCCACTTGAAGAAGTTGAATCTTACTGACGGGTTGCAGCTTGAACAGACAGCGGTCACTGATGACGGCATGGCTCACATCGCCCACATGAAGAACCTGACGCACCTTAACATCAGCACTTACCATCTGAATTTACGAGGGCATATCACCGATCGCGCGCTCGATCATTTGCGTGGCCTGACAAGATTAGAGAACCTCTGGATTGCGCACACCTCTGTCGGGGATGAGGGCATAGAAGTCATCGCCGGATTCCCCCGACTGAAGGAATTGTACGCTTCGGGGACAAAGATCACGGACGCGAATCTCGGGTTGCTTTCCGCATGCAAGCAACTCGAGCAGGTCTCACTCACCGGAATCGGCGATGAGGGGATCCGGCGCCTCAGTGAAATCCCGAGTCTTCGCCGGATCCAAATCGAAAATGACAGGATCACCGAAGAGGGGGCGCGGGTTCTCAAGTCGATGAAAAACCTCGAACGGTTCACCGTCTTCGACACGACCCTGCCCGAAAGCATCTGGGATGAGATCCGTGCCGAAATTCCTGGTTGCGACCTTTCCACGGTCCCTCCGAGTCGGAGCACAACCGGGGTGTCTAGCGATTGGAAGGAACGTTTCCATAAGGTGTACACCCTGGAGGATGAAAGAATCCTTAAACGAATCCCCCCGCCGTTCATCGAGGAGCGGGCTGAATACTATCGAAGTGAACACAATGACCAATGGGAAGCCATCAACGATCCGCCGACTTACTTCACCTTCCATTGGAAGGGTCGGCTGAACAATTGGGGTCTCGGTTTCCGCGGCGATGAACTGGGAGTGGGAGGAGTCGTTCACCACATTTTAGGTTTGGAGAGATTCAAGTACGAAGGACCTGATGACCTCTTGGGCCGAGAAGTCCCGGGCGATTGGATCATTCGACCCGATGCTCCGATGGAGGAGAAACTTCAGGCGCTCGAAGCGTTGTTGGAGGAGGAACTGAACCTTTCGGTCACCTTCCAGAGGAGGGAAGTGGAGCGTGAGGTCATGGTGGTGACCGGAGATTTCCAATACTCACCAGAGAAAGCCGCCGAAGACCGCCCGACAGTGGACCTCTATTCCGACGAGTTGAACGAGCCCGGAATCGGCGGCGGGGGAACGGGCGATCTGGAAGAGTTCCTCGGCTGGGTTGGGAGTCGATTAAGAGTCATTCCAATCAACGAAGCGAGTCCCTACGAGCACAACCTCACTTGGAGAGATCACCGCTCCGCCCATCCCCGTGTGATCGCTGGCGATCCGGAGAAACTAACCCGCGTCCTCAAAAACCTCACCCGCCAGACCAACCTCGAATTCAAAAAAGAAATTCGAAAGATTCCCATTTGGTTTGTGGAGGAAAAGAACGATTCCCGGTAATCGCGCCTCTATCGGGGAAGGAACACGATTCCACCCAAATCTTTTCTGAAGGTCACCCTACACTTTTTAGTTGACACTTTAGTTTCTGTAGGATAACCTACACTTTATCATGACTAAAAAACAACAGCCGATGGCTCTCACCCCCGGTGAGATCGAAGTGATGCAAGTCCTGTGGGAGCAGGGGGAACTGAAACCGACCGAGATTGAAGAGCGATTCCCCCGTCCCATCAAGAACGCCGCCCTTCGCTTTCAATTGAAGACCCTTCTCGAAAAAGGACATGTGACTCGCCGCAAGGAGGGGAAGGCCTACCTCTATCAAGCGGTCACCCAGCGCGAAGGGGCCTTCAAGAAAATGACCCGCCGTCTCGCCGAATCCTTCTGCCAAGGCTCGACCGCCGGGTTGATCGCCGAACTCATCAAGAGCGAGGAACTCTCCCCGTCCGAGATCAAGGAACTCCAGGAACTCGCCGCACAAAGAGGGGCGAAAACCAAATCGAGTCGACGGAGGGAATCGAAGTGACACCGCCCCTCGATTGGTTGGTGGGCCTGACTCCACCTCTCGCCATCCTCCTCAAAGTGACCCTCCTCCTCGCTGCCGGCTGGCTCCTGCACTTCGCTCTCTATTCCGCTAACCCTCGTTGGCGGGTTTTGGTCTGGCGGTGTGTCATCGTCGGACTGGTTCTCATCCCCATTCTTCACCCATTCGCTCACCTTGAAATCTCGATTCCATCCACCGAGATTTTAACGAACGGTCCACGATCTGAGATCGCACAAACATCCACCTCTTCCTCGATTGGGGCGCCAATCGCCGAATTGAAGATATCCGGCGTGGCGCCTACGAGATTGAAACCCGGACGATCGATTGACCCGAACAACGATCCGCGCCCTGTCGCCCACGCTCCCCATTTGCTCTTTGCGCTCTGGTTCTCTGTGGCGGTGCTGTTGGCCGCTCGATTGTTGATCGGGGTCAGGCGGATTCATCGAACCCTCGCGGCATCGTCGAACGCTTCACCCAGGCTCCAACGCCTCCTTCAAGGGACCGCGCGAGATCTGAGTTGTCCGGACACGATTCTTCTGAAAGTCTCCGACCGGGCCGCAACTCCCTACATCGCGGGATTGATCCGCCCCACGCTCATTCTTCCCCAACGTTTGGAGCGAGCCGAGTACGCCTCCGATCTACCGGGGATTTTTGCACACGAACTCGCCCATCTGAAATCGAGAGACCTGTGGTGGATGAATACGGCTCAGTGGCTGACCGTTGTTTTCTGGTTTCACCCGTTATTGTGGCGGCTTCAGTCCGCCCACTCCAGCGTCTGCGAAGAGGTCTGCGACTCGGTCGCCGCGCGACACACCGGGGACCGGATCTGTTACTCCGGAACCCTCGCCCGAGTCGCCTTGGAAATGGCTGGCAGGGCCCCCGGATTCGGATGCCTCCCCTTCGCACGAACCTCGGAAATCACTCGAAGATTGCGAAGCCTGAATCGAGGGATATCTTGGCCCTCCCTCTCTCGGGGATCGATCGTCCCATCGATCCTGTTAAGCGCCATCTCCTTCTTCTTCGTTGGGAGCTTGGTCTTTGTCGAGAGCGACGCGACCGATGTGGGGGTGAAGGACTTCTCCGGTCGGATCGTCGATGGAAGCGGGATTCCCATCGAGGGAGCATTGGTGGATGTCTGGACCTGGTGTTCGGGAAACGAAACAAAAACCGATGAGAACGGATACTTCGAACTCGTTGGGATCGAAAACAGCAATACCCTCGAAGTTCGCTTCGACAAAGAGGGATTCTCCCCCAAACATTTTCCGCATCATCCTCCTGGCCCGCTTCGCAATCCCATCCTCCTCAATGACAGAACCTATTTCGAGGGAATCGTTTTGGATAGCGATGGAAGTCCTGTCACGGAAACTCTCGTTCGAGCCAAACAGGGTCCGATGGTGTCAGGGGGAATGAGGCATCTCGAAGTGTGGACAGAGGCGACAACCGATAAAGAGGGCAAGTACCGGCTCTATGTCGACCCGGACCGGTATGAGATCCAAGTTTCGGCGGGCGACCGTGGTGTGGCCAAACGCTCCGATCTGGAGATCACCGAGGGTGAATCGAAACGGATGGATTTGCGATTG
>JAJDBZ010000496.1 GCA_029261095.1 Candidatus Omnitrophota bacterium
AACTCCGAAGTGGGTCAACGCTCGCTCGGGATTCAGACTTTTTGGTTTCAACAGGTCTGCGGGAATCATTTGGTGTGGGATGCCGTCGAAGTGGTGGAGTTCAGCAGAAAGCACACCGCGCGTGTCGGTGAATCGCTGGAAGAGATCCGCGATCTCATTCTCCATCTCGTCGATAGGCGCGACCAGAGGAAAGATTCCTTCGCGAAAGTGATCGAGAACGCCATGAAGACCGAACTCGGCAGCGATGCCGACGAAGTCCTCAAAATTCTCGCTCGCGAAGGGATCCCAAAAAACCTCTCCAAAGAGGTCATCGAATCCGCTCAGGAACAAGGGCGGTTCACCATCTTTGCCGTGGTGGACGCATTGACTCGTCTATCCGGCAAGATCAAAAACGCTGGCGATCGCAACGAGGTGGACCGAAAGAGTTCGGCTCTGTTATCGTTGGCCGCATAGGTTACCACTCGTTTCATCGAGACCAAGCGCCACTTGGTCTCTCTCCTTTTCTTCTCTCCCTTTTCCCCCTGTAAACAGCACAAATCATTCCCGACTTCGCATAACAACTATGTCCAGTGGTGTTGGATTGTTAATCAGGAAAAAATCAATAGGAGGATTTATGACTATGACAAACAAACCCGTGAAAGAAATCCGGATGGGGCGAATCAAAGCCGCCATCTGGGAAAACGAAACAGAAAATGGCGCTCGGTACAACGTCTCGCTCTCCCGGCTCTACAAAGACCCGGAAGACGATTCGTGGAAGAGTTCGGAATCGCTCGGTCGAGACGATTTGCTCGTGGGAGCAAAGGTCCTCAACCAGGCGCATACCTGGATCTTTCAGCAGTCCAAGGAAGAAGCGAACGCGGCGTAATGGTTACAGACTCAGACCGAGTCTGAAGGTGACAAGCCCGCACCACTGGGCCACCTCTGCAATCCTTGTCCGTAGATTACCTTCAAAACATTTCTGGCGTAGAATATGAAGTACACGCGGTGGTGGCTCGTTTGAGACCCTAACAACCATTCGATAAGGTATAGGTTCAAACCCTTGGTCCGTTCGGCCCAAGATCTCCTAATCGAGATGAGCCACTACCGCGTTCTCTTCGTTGCCCCTTCTATTACCGGCCCCTTTCTTATCTATTGGCACAGACACCATCTTTTGCGACACCCCATCCATATTTCATTGTAATATTCTAGGCGCTGCTACATCCCGACACAGACTTGTCACCCGAATGACTTATACGATTGTCGGTAATAGTTTTAAAGAAAAACAATTTATGCTAATCAAAATGAAATCAGATAGATAAGTCGAATCTTCAATGGACAGGGACCCTAAGAAGAGAGAACCGTAACCTTTTTTGATTGACCACACCATCTCTTCAGCTCTATATTTTGTTTCATCGAATGGTTGATTAGGGCGAACCTAAGGTTCCACGTCCACCGATAGTGCAGATTACAGAACGCGAAATGGCTGGAGGTAAGGACCTCTTTTTTCTTGCATCACGAAAGTTTCGTCTTCGATGCTCCACAACTACACAATAATTGTTGTACGGAGGAACCAGTATGTCGGATTCCGCTTACGCCAAGTGTCGTGTTTTCTATTTAGTGATAGGTGTATGTCTTTTCAGTTGTCCAAATTTACATGCTGGCCCCCATGAAACAGCGGGAATCGCCCTCATTGGACAATGGACCGGACCTCAAAGCGATGTGTTGAAAAACTTTCAGTCCGACATTCAATACGCCAGAGAAGGAATCTTGGGTCAAGTCGAAGTCTCGTCCCCTTGGGTTGCCTCTTCGACGGTTCTCCTAAGGTGGATTGGCTACAAGGAATATGTAGATCTAGCCGAAGACATCCAAGAAACCTATCAACTTCTTGATCCAACAAACCTACAGTCCGACCTTGAAGGAAGATCCGAGGTTCTTTCTCAACAGGAAGACGATTGGGTTGGTTGGATAGATGCCGCGCTCATGGCCCGCGCATTGAGCCAACCGAGCCTTGCCGTTGAATACCTAGGCAATGCCATGGAGTGTCCATCATGTGTTGATTCGCCAGGCCTACGTGTTCTGCGGGCCAAGTCTTTCTTGGAGTCAAGCAATATTCCGGCCGCACATCTCGAATACGAAACCGCCATCGCAATGGCATCCGCAACGAATAATCCCGCATTCTTGTTCCGGATAAGACAGATGTACACCGACGACCTCTACGACCGAGGTTACCTCGATCAAGCGATCGAGAACGCTTACATCTGCATGGACTCGGAGTATCCAATGGAGAAGGCTTGGGCCTATGCGATGGAAATTGTCTATCTCTGGTCCCGCGACAACTTAGAAGGCGTTCAAAATTCAGTAAACGAGTTGACATCTCTCCTTCCCCAGGTGGCTCCACAAGAAGATTCACGGTGGGAACCCAAACGGTTTGGCCAAATCCAGTTCCTCCATTCCACTGCGCAAAATGCTCTTCAAGGCGACCAGCTCTCCAAAATGATTCTAGATGTCGAAGCGATCGATTTTCACTACAAGAAGGGGGAATTCCAAAAGGCGCTTGATCGATTGTCACCTTGGGTGGCCGCCTACCCCACAGCCTCTCAGGATTCATTTAGCGAGGAAGAAAAAGATTGGTCTTTGTGGGCCAAATACAACTATCTCACACTGACCGCTTCCTTGGGCGAAGAAGTTGTTGCCGAGGAAGGGTTCAGAGAGATCGTTGAAACTGTTGCCTATCAGGACAACCCTAGCCACGTTGTCATGGCATGGTGCGGTTTGGCGCAAGCGTTGAATCTCCAAGACAAGTCCGCTGAGGCGAACACTGCCCTTCAAATGGGGCTCGACCTGGATGCCAACGACATCGCAGTCATCCCCGAATCGGTCGAAAACGAACGCGAACAACCCAGAATTCTAGGTGGAAAAATGTCGTCGGATGCCCGAGCGACCTATGTCCAGGCCTATCGGCAAATCTCCGATTCGTTGAATTCACAAGGGGGTGAAAACTGAAATGCGGCTAATGACCCTTCCCAAATCCGTTTTATACCTTTCGCTGGTTGGCCTGCTTACCATCTTCGGTACTCAACGAGGTCATGCGACTCTTCCCACCCCTCTGCCCACGCCGGAAGTCATTTGGCAGGCGGTGCCAGTAGAAACGAATGTGAACAATGACATCGATGAGGTGGTCGAGGACACATCGTATCATGTCCATTGGGGCTACAACATCGAGGATTGGGCGTATGGAGTCCAACGGAGAAAAGAAGGCGGCGCTTTCCTCTGGATAACCCCAACGCCCGTTTTTGTCGATGATGGTAACGGAGATGGATACTTCTATTTCGAGGAGGAAGACACTCTCGATCCGGGTTGGTACTACTACAAGATTACCTCACCGAGCGAATCGAATCCACGAACGGACGAGGGGACCCCCGCACCCGGGTGGATCGGCGGCATCCATGTGGTCACACCGACATACACGCCGACTCCGACTCATACTTTCACGAATACGCCCACCTTTACACCCACTCACACTTTCACTCCGACCCCGACTCCGACGCCAGTCCACCGTGTCAAACACAACGCCACCGGAGCAGGAGACGGCTCTTCATGGACCGACGCATACACAACCATCTCAGCAGCCCTCACGGCGGCCAACTCGGGTGAGTGGATATGGGTTGCAGCTGGAACCTATGAGGAGTCGATCACCCTCGTCGACGGGGTGAAGGTCTACGGCGGTTTCGAAGGGATCACGACCGAAACCGAGCTTTCTCATCGTGACCTGGCCGACGATATGAAACCCATCATCGATGGAGAAGGAACTGCTCCGCACGTGGTCATCGGCGCTGACAATGCACTTCTTGATGGGTTTGTGATCACTGGCGGCGGTGGAGGCGAATACGGTGGGGGTGTCTACTGCGACGGCACCGAGCCCACGATCAAAAACTGCATCATAAGGGATAACGAAGCGACCTATGGCGGAGGGATTTACTGCGGCGATGGGGGGGATGCGGTTTTTGAGAATTGTTTGGTGGTTACAAACACTTCAACGGAATCTGGGGGAGGTGCTTTCTTCGAAGATTCTTCGCCCTCATTAGAACACTGTACGGTTGCAGCCAACGAAAAAACCAACGGCCACTGCGGAGGTATACATCTTGTCAACTCGGACGCTGCGATAACGAATTCAATCATTTGGAACGATTCCGGTAGCGAGATCTACATCGATTCTGGAGATCCGATTGTCTCCTACTGCTGCATTCATTCGGAGTGCCCCTTTGGAACTTCCATAATTCGCGACAGTCCCCAGTTCAATGGTTGGGTCGATGGAGGGTTTCAGCCACTCGAAGATTCTCCATGCGTGGACGCAGGGGACAGTACGTCAATTTCGACTGACATCATTGGCAATTCAAGGTCCTATGATGGGACACCGGATATGGGTGCGTATGAGTGGAGTGGAGTTGACCCAGAGGAAGTCGGTTCTCCGAAGGGCTGGGACATAGACATTTACGTTTGCAAAAGTGGCTCCAATTACGAGATTCATGCTGTCCCCGTTGGACCCAGTCCCCTGAACCACGATCAAGAAGTCGTTTTATGGCTGACTGACGGTTCCAATTGGGCAGCGTCTACGATCGGCCGAGGTGGCGAAGCAAGTTTCCTCTGGACCAGGAGTTGGAGTAGTGGAATTCAGGGTGAGTGTTCCTCCGGGGGATCCTGGAATCAACAAGGCACAGTTGACGTAAGCGCTGATTTGTACGTTCCACCACAAAGAGACGCGTGGGGAAACCCAATTCTACCACAATGCCCGGACGAATTTGTGGGAAACCAAAACTTTGGTTCAACCGACTTCACATCGACGGGGGGGACTTGCCCACCAAGTGTTGCCACACCTACCAATACTCTCACTCCTTCGAACACCCCCACAGCGACCTCCACCCCCACCGACACACCAACGGAAACCCCCACATTCACACCAACCAACACCGACGCGCCGACAGCGACCTTCACTCCGACACCGACCAACACGATGTATCAGGCCCCGTCGCCGACGGCGCCTTACGCTTCGGCCTGTAACTATACACCGCCCAACGAGGTTTCTTGTGGGTGCAGTTGTTCAAATGGGATAAGTGGAAGTTCGGGATTACCGCCGGTCGCGAGTTCGAACGCGAGCTCATTCGGTTGTTTGGATGGGGCTTGCACTCTCGCGATACCTCGGACCACCTTTTCGCCTTATGGGTCGAGTCTCTCTTACATCTCCGGACGGGACACGTACACCAATCCCTTCGGAACGAGTAGCCAGAAGGCTGGATCCAACCTCATGCAGTATGTCAAGAAAACCAGTTCGACTCAGGTCGATGTCTATGTCGGAGGAGCCAAGTATATGACTCTCAACGAAGCCTCGGGCGGAGGTTATTTCGAAAGTGACGAAGGGTCCTCCACCGGCGTCCGTTATGTCGAGCACGATGCGTTCTATATCTTCGGCGCGGGAGTCGAGTTCAAGTTCGCCGATCCATTCGCCAGTGGCGACGATCACGGACTGTTGGAGGAGTTGACGGTCGAAGAGACCGGGGAAACCCATGTCTACACTTATGACTCCGTGAACCCGAAAGAACTCGACTCGATCGATTCCTCCGAGGAAACCACAGACACAGTTTTGACCTGGAGTTCCGGAAAGTTGGAGAAAATCGATTACCCGAACGGGACTACCGAGGATTTCCTGTACGACACAGGGACTCTTTCGGGAGTCGAGGAGACGAATGGGTCGGACACGATCAGCCATGTCGAGTGGGACCAGGACACGACAAACGATTTGATCGAGAAGATCTACGATTACGATCCGACCGACGGTACGACTTTGCTCAACACGACCACCTACAGTTGGGACACCAACGACGAGATCGAAGATTACACCGATTTCGGCGGGGAGTACACGATTTCCAAAACTACAAGTCCCGAGTCGGTTTCCATCACCGCTCCCGATAACGGGGTCTCGATCGTCACCCTGAGTGAGGATACCCCGGTCACCGGCCAAACCACCCTTACCCAGGAGACCAAGGACGGGAGCACGATTCTTCTCAAGGCCGAGATTGTCACCGACGACGACCACGGTGGCATCCTCACGACCAC
>JAJDBZ010000497.1 GCA_029261095.1 Candidatus Omnitrophota bacterium
GAAATCGTGGCGAGCGGATCGGTGACGGAAGATGGATCCTCCATCGTTTCCGATCCCGACGCGGGGATATTCGAAGCGGGTTGGGGGTGCAACTGTCCGCCTTATTCGGTGACCGGCGTTTGTCGAAACTGCCTCGATGTCGCGGTCGCCTTCTTGGATGGACGGCCGGTTTGTCCGGAGGCCTTTTCCGGGCTTTGTCCTGAGGATTGGACCTCCTCCTCCTTCTCGGCACCCCTCGGATCTATCGCTCGATCAGCACGGGCGCTCAATCCCAGGCGGGTGGCGGCTCGAGTTTTCCCGGCCAACAACAGCGCGGAAAATCAACTCAGGTTGGTCGAACAGTGGCTCAATAACCTGAGAGATGACGGGGGTTCCAGTCCGGTCGGTCAGATTTGCGCTCAATCGACAGTTATATTGGTGGGCCACAGCCTGGGGGGGGACACCGTTCGGCTCGCGGGCGAGATTGGCGCAGACGTTAGAATCGTGGCCGATCCTGTTTCAAGATCTTCGTTAGAGACCTTTCCCGGTGTGCCTTTTTATCAAAGGAATCTTTCGTTCCCCGCGGTGGGTGAAAGTTCGATCGTCAGTTTTCTTTCAGAGGACACCTTAAACCCGGCAGAGGTCCAGAACTGCTCGAATATTGGAACGGCTAATTTTGGTGACATCGAATGCGTCCGGGGATACCGGGTCTCGGGAGCCGAAGAAACGACCGTAACGGGGACAGACCACGGATCCATCATCGATAGCCCCGAGTTTCGAATCCGAGTTCTCCAATCTGTTCAAGACGCCTTGGATGGGTCCTTAAAGGGGCCCGGTGAATTACTTCTCGATGGGAGTTTCATGTTTATCGTGAACGGTCAGCGCTACCAGGTCGAGGATGACGGAAGTTACGTGATCCAAAACATCACCGCCCCCGATGAGTTTGGGGTGCAGGGACCGGGATCGCCACCCGACTTTGTCGCTGACGACGACATCCAGGTTGTGGGAGTCGGAAAACAGGGTACGAACCGAGTCTTCGTCCTCAGCGAGGCGTTCCGGGTCATTCTCGATGGAACTGTCATCATCGATGAACTGGAAATGCTGAATGAACCACCCCCTCTTCCGGAACTTCTGACGCTGGATACCGAGAACGCCGTGATTAGCCCTGAGGAGACCACTCAATTTTCATTGGAAGGATTGTTTTTCGATGGTTCAATGCGGGACCTGACCTCGACCGACACCGGCACGACCTATCGGGTCAGCAACCTGGATGTCATCGGTGTGGACAATGAAGGACTGGTGGCAGGGATCGGCAATGGAATCGCATTCCTGACCGCGACAAATTTTGGAGTCACTTCAGTCAAGCGACTCACCATAGCATCCCAAACAATTTCAACGACCATCGAGGGTCGCCTTGTCGACCCAAGTGGGAGCCCTCTCGAAGGAGCAGATGTGACGACCACCGCCTTTGGGGGGACGGCCATAAGTGACGTGGATGGGTTTTTCTCGTTCGAAGTTCAGCTCCCAGGTACGACACAGTTCGTGACCGTTGTCGTGACGGCCGGAGAAGAGGAGTTCAGTTCGGACCTCTTGCCTGTCATCGTTGACGGAATTACGGACGCGGGCATCCTTGCTCCCGGTCCCGCCTCTTTCATGACCACTGTCGAAGGGACAGTTGAATTCGAGGGTGGGGCCCCGGTGGAGAATGCGGTGGTCTTTTCAAACTTCGGCGGCCAAGCCCTTACGGGAGTCGATGGTTCCTTCTCGTTCGAGGTCACCGCCGAACTTGGAAAAGGGCTCCCCACTTTGAATGTCACCGCTCGCCTGGAGTCGGAGGGGATGACATTCGCGGGAACTGTAACTGGCCTTCCGGTGGTCGCTGGAGGGGTTACCGATGCCGGAACCATCACCCTTAGGATGGTCAGCGAAAACGCTTTTCCCGGTAGGCGACACCAACTCGCCACCAACGTGCAGCGATTTGTGGTCGAAGACATCGATACCGATGGAAACCCGGACTTCGCCTCGGTCGGTCTCGATGGAGAGGTGCGCGTGGATTTCAATTTGGGAGGTGGAACCTTCGGGGAACCCGTTGTGCTTTCAACGGGCGGATTCACACGTGACGTGGTAGCGGCCGATGTCAATGGCGACACGTTTATCGATCTGATCGTGGCCTATTCGGAACAAGACAGCGTCTCTATTTATCTCGGAAACGGAGACCGAACGTTCCAGGAACCGAAACTGTTCGCCGCAGGCGACGACCCCTCATCGGTCGCGGTTGGGAACCTGAACGGAGATTCGGTACCCGACCTCGCGGTGGGGGTGATCGCGACCTCGGAGGTCATTCTCCTTTCCGGTGTGGGCGATGGAACTTTCGAGCCTTTGGGGACCCTTTCACTAGGAGGATTCTTCAACACGGTTCGGGTGGCCATCCAAGATATCACCGGAGATTCGAATGCCGATATTGTCGCCTCCCACTCGAGTAACAGTAACGTCACCGTTTTTACCGGCGACGGAGAAGGCAACTTCACCGACATGGGCGCCAACGCAACTGGGGTTTCAACCACGGGTGTGATTGTCGGGAACTTAAACGGGGATTCCATTCCCGATCTCGTCACCTCTGCGGGTCAGTCGAACGGAGAGGTATCGGTCTTGATCGGAAATGGGGACGGGACCTTTCAAGAACGATCGATCACCAACGTGGGGATGGAACTCTCCGATATCACCTCCGCGGATTTCGACGCGGACGGCAACCTGGATGTGGCCGTTGTTGATCGGAAAGACAATGAAACGGGAGTCTATGTTCTGAACGGAAATGGGGACGGAACTTTTCAGGAACCGATTTTCCTTTCAATTTCCAGATCTTCTAATACTCTTGAGGCCGCCGATCT
>JAJDBZ010000498.1 GCA_029261095.1 Candidatus Omnitrophota bacterium
GCGATGGTGGCCGAGGCTGACAAGGAGGATGTCGATCGCGCGGTTAAAGCCGCCCGCGATGCCTTCGAGACAGGACCCTGGAGCAAGATGAGCGCCCGAGAACGGGGGCGACTCATTTACCGTCTGACTGAATTGATTAAAGAAAACGCCACCGAGCTGGCCACCCTCGATACCCTCGACAATGGCAAACCGATCTTCGAGACCTCCAATGTGGATTTGCCATTAGTGATTGATTGTATGGAGTATTACGCCGGTTGGGCCGACAAGATCGAAGGCGACACCATTCCAGTCAGCGGTGATTTCCTCAATTACACCTTGAAGGAACCGGTCGGTGTCTGCGGTCAAATCATCCCCTGGAACTTTCCTCTCCTGATGGCCGCCTGGAAACTCGGTCCTGCTCTGACCACCGGGTGCACTGTCGTTCTCAAGCCCGCTGAACAGACTCCACTCTCAGCGCTGCGTTTAGGGGAACTCGTATGCGAAGCCGGTTTCCCCGATGGTGTGGTGAACATCCTGCCCGGATTCGGCGAAACCGCCGGACACGCCATCGCTTCCCACATGGATGTCGACAAGGTGGCCTTCACCGGTTCCACTGAAGTCGGACGCTTGGTCATGGAAGCCGCCGCCAAGAGCAATCTCAAGAAGGTGACCCTCGAACTCGGAGGCAAGGCTCCCAACATCGTCCTTCCCGACGCCAACATCGACGAAGCGGTGAAAGGGGCGGTGACAGGAATTTTCTTTAACCAAGGCGAGGTTTGTTGCGCCGGGTCCAGGCTTTTTGTGGAGAACTCGGTTCATGATGAGTTCGTTGAGAAACTGAAAGGCTATGCCGAGAGCATCCCGCAGGGCGATCCGTTGGATGAGAACACACGCATTGGCGCTCAGGTTTCTCAGGAGCAACTCGACCGGATTCTCGGGTATATCGATGCCGGCAAATCGGAGGGCGCTTGTGTGGTCACCGGTGGCGAACGCAACTCGGGCGCGGGATCGGGGTATTTTGTCCGTCCCACTGTTTTCGCCGATGTGAATGACCAGATGAAGATTGCTCGCGAAGAGATTTTCGGACCCGTCGTTTCCACTATTAAATTCTCGGAAATGGACGATGCGGTGATGCGCGGAAACACCACCAACTATGGTCTCTCCGCCGCTGTCTGGACCAACGATATCAAGAAAGCCCACCGTGTCGCCCGCCAACTCAAAGCCGGCGTCGTGTGGATTAACTGTTACAACGTCTTCGATGCGGCCTCACCTTTTGGAGGTTACAAAGAGAGCGGCATCGGTCGAGAACTCGGCAAATACGCCCTCGACAACTACCTCCAAACCAAGAGCGTTTGGGTGGCGCTGTAACGGAATCTTCATTCGGGGTATCAACCGGAGGTGTTCCCGAACAAGTTGTCATTCCCAAACCAAGTTGTCATTCCCGACTTGATCGGGAATCCAGAGGCGGGGACCAACCCGGTCCTTGCCCTGGCTTCCCGTTTTCACAGGAATGACGGTTTCTTTTCACCTCAAAAAAACTGCAACAAATCCTGGGTCGCCAGCACCGGCAGGGGTTGAGGGGCCGAGGCGACCCGTTCCTTCAAACCTTCGATCTCTTTTTGTTGTTCCAGCAGAATGCACATCACCAGCGCATCGAAAGGGATCGGCCGCTTCGCATAGGAAGCCTCGGCGATGTGGCGTTTCGCGAGATGAAAGAGACGATCGAAATAGGCGCGGTCTTCCTTGCCCAGCGCGCGACGGAAATCCCGCCAAGTGGACATCTCCTCTTCCAGGTAACGTGTAAAAGTCGGGATGGTTCTTCCCATGGGCTCTCTCCTTCATATCGCGCCGCCCCCTTCGACGCGGGTTCCCATCCGCTCTTTTGAATCATGGAATTCTGTGGGATTCCATGATTCAGTTCTTCCCTTCCTCACCCGACACCGTCTCGCAATGATCCCATACCACTGCCTCCCCAAACGGTCCTTCTCTAACTCCCGGTTGTAAGTGATCAGGCATCCCATCGATTGTGAAACTTGAAGGATCCCCGAGAGAATTCGATCAAACAAATATCTCCTCTCGAACAGAGGAATGTCCTCATCCATAAACAGCGTGTCGATGGCCAACACCAACACCATCTTTCCTTCCGGCTCCTCGGCCAGGGGCAGGATCATCTCTTCCACCACCGAGACGATTTGATGACACGTCGCCGCTCGAGAAACACGGATGTTTTCCAGAACCCTCTCCGGATGCATCCCCTTTGACCGCGCCATTTTGGCCAAGGGGTAAGGATCGAAACAATTTCCGGCATCGAGGCAGTAAACATCTCCCTCCCCAAGTAAATACTCGAAAAAACTAAGAAAAAGGTGCCCATGCCGAAAGCGTCGAACTTCAAACGCCACCGGTTTCGGGGAAGAGTGAATCAATTTCATCATGTTGGTGCATATATTATCACTAACCGGGAAGGAAAGGAAGCTTTTTTTGAGGACCTGTTGATAGAGTGTGAAAAATGAGTAAGAAACTTCATTCACCGTAATTTCGGTGAGCTGAAAAACTCATGCGATCGACCCGGACAACTCCTTGTGCCCACTCAACAAGTGGTCTAAAATCCCCACTTGCCTTTCCGGGCGCTGGGAAAACTTGCAGAGGTAATATTTCTCTACACTAGTTCCACTCAACCGGAATTCGAACCGGGTGACCTTGCCGTGACTCTTCACCGGAGAAGCGGGGGGTTGTTCTGTTTCTAGATAACCGAAAGAAGTAATGCCTACGAGGAGGAAAGAAACAATGGCAGCAAAATATGTTTACAAATTCGGCGGAGGAAAAGCCGACGGTCATGGTCAAATGAAACCGCTACTGGGGGGTAAGGGAGCGAACCTTGCCGAGATGAGCCGCATCGGATTACCCGTGCCTCCAGGGTTCACTATCACCACCGAGGTCTGCACATACTTCTACGACAATAAGCGCACTTATCCGAAAGAACTGCAGAAACAGATGCGGTCGGGCATTGCCATGATGGAAAGAACCATGGGGTGCAAATTCGGCGACACAAAAAAAATGCCACTGCTGGTCGCTGTCCGGTCCGGGGCACGCGATTCTATGCCCGGCATGATGGACACCATTTTGAACTTGGGTCTCAATGACCAGACAGTGGTTTCCCTCGCGAACGCCACAAACAACGAACGGTTTGCCTGGGACTGTTATCGTCGCTTCGTCCAAATGTATGGTGATGTGGTGCTCGGTGTCCAAAAACGCGAAGGCGAAGACCACGAACCCTTCGAGATCGTCATCGAGAATTTCAAACATGAGGCTTATGGCAGGGACATTATCGATAGCGATCTCACTGCGAACGATCAAAAGGAACTGGTCGCGCGTTTTAAAGCATTGGTCAAAGACCGTACCGGTCACGGTTTTCCGGAAGATCCTTGGGAGCAGCTCCAAGGGGCTGCAGGAGCTGTATTCGGTTCTTGGATGAACGACCGGGCGATTGTCTACCGTCGTAAATACAATATTCCCGCCGAGTGGGGAACAGCGGTCAACGTTCAAGCTATGGTGTATGGGAACACCGGAAACGATTCCGGTTCCGGTGTGGCCTTCACCCGCAACCCCGCCAATGGTGTTAACGAATTTTATGGCGAGTTTCTTGTAAATGCTCAAGGGGAGGATGTGGTTGCCGGCGTGCGCACTCCCGAACCTGTGGCCAAGCTCGAAATGGAGATGCCCAAAGCTTTCGCGGAACTTCTCAAAGTTCGCAAGATTCTCGAAAAGCATTTTAAA
>JAJDBZ010000499.1 GCA_029261095.1 Candidatus Omnitrophota bacterium
TTCCATGTGGTTCTGCCGCCTCATCAAGGATCTGCTGCACAAGATAGAATTTCTTCTTGGTATCGATTTCTTTGATCCTGGAGAATGGAAGTCGAATTCCGAGAGCGCGGAGGCGGTCCATGACGATCCCATCCACGGGGACATAGAGCCATTTAGAGATTCGGCTGACCTCGGAATCAGTGAAATACCTGGCGTTCAAAACCACAGATTTGACATAGAGGGCCAGGACTTTGCCCCCATGACCCCATTTGTAGCCGGGTTGAACCCGAGAATTCTCCGAATTGGATTTATTGATCGCACGTGCTAGGGATGAGAGGTTCCTCTCAAACCATTCCTGGTAGGCCTTCTGTGATCGAAGCCGCTTCAAAGTGTCAATGTCCACCTTCATCAGGCAATCAATCAGCCCTTGCCGGGACCCTTTTGTGAACACACGGATCACAGATGGGCCAGTAGCATCCCGAGCGGACCTCAGACGCAGTGCATCCCCATGGCCATTCTTGATGCGCTTGAACTCTTCGCTTAGTTTTTCCATCCGATTTTCTTGCCCCCTTCAGCCGTCGACGACGTCCCCTCGAAGGAAATACCTGACCAAATGGTTCAATTCCATTTCTTGACAATAAATATATGAGCTTGATTTATTGACATCATTCCTGTTTCTAGACTCCCATGATTTTTCCGGACAATACTTTGCGGGGAGTCCTTTAGGTCTTCTAAGAGCTTGATTATTATATTCCCCTTGATTATTTCTTCTGGGACTTTGCAAACGTAAGCAACAAGTTTCATCGCATCAAGAAGATTTAGATTTGATTCTAAAATACCCTCGGGAACATCCCCACTATAGAGATTTCCCATAACAGCGACTGTGTGAATACAGGAACTATTTGGACCGATAAGGCGATACTTGATTGATTCGTTCACATTGGTACTTTGCCAGGCTTTATCTGACCCTTCGTTCTCAACCTCAACCCAATTCCCGAGTGCGTAGATATTCTTCCACGTTTCCTGATCTTTAAACTCTCTGTGGACTTTATCGGGTGCGGAGATCTTTGCCGCTAAATCCTTGACAGTGCCGATACACCCCAGTGAGTGGGCTGCCTGAAGAAGAACAAAGGGAACCAGTAATACGATCCCCTTCATAGGTTTTAGAATAGATTCTTCAATGTGATCCATTATCAACCTCCTCCTACTCCGAATCAGCTGCCTTCATCTCAAAATTCATTCAACCCGATTTCAGCTTCTCAATATTGCTGCTTTTGGAAGCTCGCGTTCGTCGATATCCCCCAGAGATTCTGAACACAATTCGACCACAAACATCTGAATCTCGTAGAGTGTGTCCTCTGAAAGCAATAGGTGATCAGGCGGTTTCCTATTTGCGTGAGCTGCAACCGTGTTCCGTAGATCAAGAAAGTGCGATATCAACTCCTCAAAACCGATTAATTCTTTGTGACCGCTAAATATTTCATGGAACCGTTTATAGACTTTGCTGTGAGGGATGTTCCTTTCTCGCAGTAAATTTTGAATGTTCTTTCTTTGGATTTGATTCACATTCAGGAATCTCTCAATGGCCTTGAAGGCGGCAAGGAACGCAAGTTCGTATCGCTCTCGAAACTCCAAGAACCTCTTTCGCATTTCGTGTCGACTCAGGTTTACACGGTCATGGCGGTAGTGCGAACTGTAATAACTCCCCGTCATATTTCCGTAGAAAAGGTTGCGGCTCAATCCTAAATGATTGAGAGCCTCAGCGAGTGGGGCGTCTGCATAAATTGCTTCTACGTATGGTCCCAAAAAACTCATTTCCCTTTGGTCGACATATCTGCCACTTGATAATTCGGCCATCTCACCATCATCCATTCGGATGAAGTCGTCCTTGACCTCCTGATAGAGTCTCGAAGGGGTCCAATTTGTATTTGGGACATGACAAAGCTCAATCAACTTTGGAAGAGTCTTATAAAGATCGGGAGGATCTCCTGTAAAAAGAGAGAAGAATCCTTCCAGCGTCCGGAAAACAGAGTATGCATGCTCCTGATTGGGGGCCTTTATCAGGAATTTCCCATAGTTGACATCAATAAATACAACATAAATTGAGGCTTTCTCGTCTAGTTTTGCAATCCTGTAGTTCTGAGGAGGATTCTTGCAGTGACTCTCAATGAATTCTCTCCTCTTGGCACTTGTTGCGAATTCCTGCTGAAGAGGGATGCTTCCCCCGCCCGCGGTAAATGGTGGCACGATCCTCTCTGAGACAAGGTAGTAATTAGCCATTAGACTCTCACCCCACCAACTCCCCCATCACCGCTTCCATCAGTTTCTCGCTCTCGGAGCGGGATTGATTCAGTTTGGTTTCCAGGTCATCGCAGATGGCGAAAAGCTGCTCAACCTTTAGGACGATTCTCTCTTGTTCCTTTTTTGGAGGTAGAGGTATTGAATACCGCGATAGCGCGTTTCCCGTAAAATGCTTAATCGTTGCGCCAGTGAAATAGGCTGCCAACGCTCCTGAGGTCGCGTCCCTCCAAAGATTGTACAAAATATATTTCACATCCACACCGTCATAGGGTCGGACCCGATGCAGCGCTTTTTGGATTTTCATATTTGGTAAGCGTCCGGCCAACCCCACCTATTGAAATCATGAATTGACGACGAAGATTTAGAGGGGAAAGAAGAGTCCTTGAAATTGGACTTAAGCGTTGGAAGCGGTGCGAGCCGCTTTCCAGTTATGGGGGAGCAGATCTTCGA
>JAJDBZ010000500.1 GCA_029261095.1 Candidatus Omnitrophota bacterium
CAAAGACCCCGTGGTCGGGATTTCAATCTGGGAGGCTCAGGCGTATTGCCGTTTTGTCGGCGGGCGTCTCCCTACAGAAGCCGAATGGGAAAAAGCGGCGACCTGGGGGCCCAATGCGACATCACCTCGAACCTACCCCTGGGGAGAAGACTCCTCCAGGCCTATGCCCGCGAACGGATTCGAGGTGAGCGAAGGCTTCTCCACAATCAGTGAAATCGACAACCCCCGGTATACGGGAGATGTTAGCCAATACGGAGTCCGTGGCCTGGCCGGCAATGTGGCCGAGCTTGTAGGCGATATGTTCGATCCGGGATTCTACCGGCAAGGCCCCCAGTCAGGCCTTCCTTGGGACAACCCCTTTTGTTTGGTCGCCAAACGACTCGACCTAATTGATGAAGTAGGAGCCCATCTTCCGATCGATTGGGTCGTGCGTGGAGGGAAATACAATCACAACACAGCGGATGCATCCTTCTTCCGCGCCACGCGCCGTGAAACTGCGGGCGCCATCGACAGGAGCCACACCGTTGGATTTCGAGTTGTTTGGGAACCCTCGCCGGAACCTCTACCCACTCCTGTTGTCCGTGAAGATCGTCCCGGAGCGGCAGTCTCAATCCCCGCTGGGACCTATGTCATTGGGCACACCGAGGGAATGCCATCCGAAATCGGGGCTAGTAAATCCGAAGGACCTCAACATCCGGTCTGCCTCGACCCCTTTTGGATCGGCAAATTTGAGGTGACTTGGTACGAGTTCCGGAAGTTTATCGAGATGGGGGGCTATGGTGAATTTGGCGGTCCGAAACCCGAATGGTGGAGTGAAGCCGGTTGGGCTTATAGGAACCACCCCGCCTGTTCGGGTGGCCTCGCCCAATACGCCGTCACGAGACCCGCCTTTATGGGCGACCCCCGTCCCAATTTTAGCGACATCCTGGTCACCCCCGTGCTCTGGAAAGGTCCCTGGAACGAGCAGAATGGGTTGACCTCGCCTCCGGACGATCACCCCGTGTTCGGGTTGTCATGGTTCGAAGCCGAGGCCTACTGTAATTTTGTCGGCGGACGCTTGGCGATGGAAGCCGAATGGGAAGTCGCTGCTACCTGGAATCCCCAAACAGGTCTCCCGACTCAGTACCCATGGGGGAATTTCAACATCTTTCCCTATGATTCTGTCCTTAACAATAGTGGTGACGATGCCAAATACCCCGGTTACCAATCGAGCCCGGTCGGCATGTACCCAGAAGGGAAGAGTCATTTCGGGTGCTACGATATGTCGGGCAATGTCTTCGAGTGGTGTGAAGACTGGGCCAGCGGCGAGTCTTATCAACTTCACTCATCCGAATGTGGCGCCGACTTGACGACTCCGGACCATCTCAAAGAAATTCCCTCCACATGGGATCCCTGTGACCCGGACTATTGGCCAGTTCCCGGATTCAAGATGACCCGCGGCGGTGGCTACGATCCAGGATTCTTCAACGCTTTTGCCCAGAGAGCGAGGACCCGTGGCGACTTCTTCGATGCCTCTCAGACTTTTCGGAATATGACTTATGGTGTGCGGGTCGTCTGGGAACAAGACCCTGAGACCATTCCCGAAGCTCAGATGGTTCGCCCCCCATTTTCCAGTGGAACTGATACGCCGACGGTAACCAATGTGGCTTCCGATTTTGTACCCCCACCCACCGACATCCTCGAAAAAATCTATCCAACCAGCGATACCCTGACGGTCGAAGCCTCTTTAGAGACCCCTGGTTCCTCAGTTTGGTACCGTGTCTACGGACCGGAGGGTTCCTTTGTGGAAATCGATTTGGATGCCCAGGGTGGCGCCGAAGACCCGAACGGTTTTTCCGAACTTGATGCCGTCATCGAAATATGGCATCCCGATTACGATCAACCCGTCACCTACCTGGATGACGAGATGATCCCCACCGATGATCAGAATCTGAGGCTTTACTACCACGATCCACCCATTCATCGTCATCAGATCCCTAGCTGGGGCTACTTTGACTTGAAAGTCCGTGCTTATGCCTGGCCTGCCGAGGGGAGCCAGGCAAGTCTCTCCATAGCCGAACGCTCGCATGCTGGGCCGGGCTACCGTTACACCCTCGATTTGACCGCTCCTGGAGTAACCTGCGATGATCCGACCGCCAGCAAGCAATCTGCGCTTGAAATGATTCTTAGCGTGGTCGAAGGGTCACGCGGCAAGTCCGCGGATTCCATCGCCAAGGGCGACCTGAGCGGTGATGGGTCTGTGGATTCAATGGATGTGTTCAAACTTACCTCGCTGTGGCCAACCCTAGAGACCACTTGCGAGGCCACCGAATAACTCGACTGTGTCACCCCTACTCCTGACTTTATGAGTCACACACAGCGTGATGTTCTGGGCGGACTGCCGCCCTGACACTTCCTCCTTTAGAATCTCCGATGTGAACCAGGCATCTCAATCCCCCGACAGCCTTCCAGAGAAGGCATCAAAGACTTGGCTTTTTCTTGAATGGATCATTCCAGTCTTTCTCGCGGGAAGGATGATTTCACTTTGGCTCACAGAATTTGGCCTCCTACCCGATTCCACCTTTTACCTTTGCGCGGCGATGAACCTGATCCGAACCGGCGAGTTGATCGTGTACACCAATTTTCCCTCTTTCGACTTCGAGCCGGTCATGGAAATCTATAGCGAATATCCTCCAGGTTTTCCTCTCTACCTGACCCCCTTCGTTTGGATTTTCAAAGACCCACTCCTTGCGGGTGCGATCGCACAAGCTGTTTCTATATTGGGGATCTTCTTGGTCGCGGTCCCTCTCTTTCGTGCGCTCGGGTTTCACTGGTTACTGCGGCTCTCAGGCTATGCTTTCCTGGCTTTCTTCATCAGTTTCCGCGAGGTTTTCAAGATTCTATTTTCGGAATCCACTTTCCTTTGGACCACACTGGGAACCTATTACTTTGCCGTTCGTGTGTCCCACCCCAACCGAAACCGACCCTCGGATTGGATCTTCGGCCTCTTGCTCCTCGCTGCGGGAACCTCCATCAAATTTATTGGGTTATTTAACCTATGTTTCTGGATTCTCCCGGTCCTGCTATCGCGTAGATTGCAATGGACCAAAGGATTCGCAGCCCTCACCTGCGCTTCTGCCCCTGCTGCTCTCTGGCTCGGGCGAAACTATTTTCTGTTTGAGAAACTGACCCGGACACACCTTGAAGACTGGTCGCAAGACCCGAGAAGCCTTTTGGACCCCTTTCTAAGAACTATTTCGGTCATCGCCTATAATCAGTGGATCGTTGCAGGAGGGCTTGTGATTCTTCTGGCGCTTCCATTGTTTTTTTATCGAGTTCTGAAGAGACAAGGGTCCCCGGTAACAAAGAGACACCTCCCGATTTACCTGACCACACTCTTTGCGTCCCTCTCACACCTTCTCGGAATTGCTCTCTTATCCACACTTCTACGGATGGATTTTCTCGACCACCGACTTCTCTCGCCATCCTATCTGATGATTGGGATCTCTTTGCTCTTCGCAGTTTCTTTGCTCTCATTGACTTTTGCCCCCTACACCCGTGTGCTTCTCTTCCTGCCGTTTCTCTACATGGGAACGAATCCCTCTTTCCGGAACCCGTTACCCGACTTCAATCTGACTCATTTTGACCGACCCGCCCAAGAAAGGCTCTGGAAAGAGCTGATAGAAATCGATGACCTTCAAGGATCAACCCATTTTTACACCAACATTGATTTCCTCCACCAACTGTTTTGCATTCAACCGCACAAGATTATCTGGAACGAAAACTATGCGGACACCCCGGAAAAAACCGAATGGCTTCTCCAGTATGGCTCCCGACCCTATTTTGTGATTTCCGACGGAGACCCGTTGGTTGATCGACTTGCGAGCCAACAGAAAGAGTTGGGCCTAGTCCAGAAAAAGATCGGAGATTTTACTGTTTTCTACAGATCTTTAGATCCCGTCCCCGAGTAACTCCGCTTCTCTATTCCTTTTGTTGACGCCTATCCATTGTTTCTATATTATTAGAATGCACATTTCAGAATAGAATTTAATTGTTGCAAAGGAGGGTTTCAGTCTTGGCAACACCCCCCAACCGCTTCTTTCCTTGAGAATGGTTGGGTTTTGGCCCTTCGATCTCGTGCTTTCTGACCGGTCTCCAGACAACACGAGTTCGGGGGCCTTCTTTTGCCCGAAATAAAGGTTATGCTCTGAGATCACAAGACTTAAGGAGTCCTTGGAGCAGAGGCGATCGTTTGCCTCCGATTGCCTATTGACTTCAAACACCTCTTTGGTATGATCATCAGTCGCTGCGCTAAACAAAACCTTATGAGGAATTCAAAAATCACATAAGACGCGGAGTCATGGCGGATACGCAAACCCCAACAGGGGCAGGCGAATCGCCTGCCCCTGTTTCTTGTTTAGCCAGAACCACCCGGAACACATCTTCAATTCGGGTGGATGTTCTTTGAAAATTTAGACATCAAGAAACCGAGTACACAAAGTTCTCGCGATGGCCTATGGCTGTCGTGGGGTGATGTTGTACGAGCGCTTGTTTTTTCAAGTTATTAAGGGCGTATGGTGGATGCCTTGGCACGAGAAGGCGATGAAGGACGTGGCTAGCTGCGATAAGCCTCGGGGAGGTGCAAACGACCGTTGATCCGTGGATTTCCGAATGGGGCAACCCCGCTTCGTGAAAACGAGGTGATCGTATGTTGAATTCATAGGCATACGAGGCGAGACCCAGGGAACTGAAACATCTAAGTACCTGGTGGAATAGAAAACAATAGTGATTCTCCTAGTAGCGGCGAGCGAACGGGGAACAGCCTAAACCGGAAGGATACGTTCTTCCGGGGTTGTGGGACCTCAATGTGGGACCTGATTGTCTAGTCGAATGTCGCTGGAAAGCGCGATCAGAGAAGGTGATAATCCTGTAGACGAAAGACATGAAGGCTCTAGAGGGATCCCGAGTACGGCGGAACACGAGAAATTCCGCCGGAATCTGCGAGGACCATCTCGTAAGGCTAAATACTCACTCGTGACCGATAGTGAACCAGTACCGTGAGGGAAAGGTGAAAAGAACCCCGGGAGGGGAGTGAAATAGTTCCTGAAACCGTACGCTTACAAGCTGTGGGAGGGCAATTCTTAGTGATGCCTGACCGCGTGCCTTTTGCTTAATGAGCCAGCGAGTTACCTTTTGCAGCGTTGGGTTAAGGGCCTTTGGTCCGAAGCCGTAGCGAAAGCGAGTCCGAAATGGGCGTTTAGTTGCAGGAGGTAGACCCGAAACTTGCGTGATCTATCCATGGCCAGGTTGAAGCCTGAGTAACATCAGGTGGAGGACCGAACCAGTGTAGGTTGAAAACTGCTTGGATGAGCTGTGGATAGGGGTGAAAGGCCAATCAAACCAAGAGATAGCTGGTTCTCCCCGAAATCGTTTTAGGACGAGCCTCGAGAAATTGAGTTATGGTGGTAGAGCACTGTTTGGACTAGGGGCCCTACCAGGTTACCGAACCCAGATAAACTCCAAATGCCATAACTTCTATCTCGGGAGTTAGACAGTGTGGGATAAGCTTCATTGTCGAAAGGGAAACAGCCCAGATCGCCGGCTAAGGCCCCAAAGTGTCTGCTGAGTGGCAAAGGTAGTTGTGGTGGCTAGACAACCAGGAGGTTGGCTTAGAAGCAGCCATTCCTTTAAAGAGTGCGTAATAGCTCACTGGTCAATCATTGCAGCGCCGATAATTCAACGGGGCTTAAGCAGACCGCCGAAGCCGCGAACTTCAACTTCGGTTGAAGTGGTAGGGGAGCGTTCTATTTGGATTGAAGCACGACCGATAAGGACGTGTGGACTGACTAGAAGTGACGATGCTGGCATGAGTAACGAAAAAACAGGTGAAAGTCCTGTTCGCCGTAAACCTAAGGTTTCCGGGGCAAGGGTCATCCTCCTCGGGTCAGCCGGCCCCTAAGGCGAGGCCGAAAGGCGTAGTCGATGGGAAACA
>JAJDBZ010000006.1 GCA_029261095.1 Candidatus Omnitrophota bacterium
CCGAACGATTCCAGTAATAGAACTGTTTGCCATAACAACCCAGGAAGCCCGGATGGGAAAGAAGTTTTTCCGCATCCTTCTTGAACTCTTCCAATTGATCGGAACCTGGACCGACTGGAAGGGAGTAGGCCCCCAGACCCCAAACCCGGTCAACCTCATCGAAGATGTCGAGATCCTTATCATCCCCTTTTCTTCCCGAGGGATAGTAACCCCGAAAGACATTTGCTCCGAGTTCGATCGCTTCGTTCCAATCCGCGGACGCGAGAGAAGGGATGATCGGGAAAAACCGGAAATCATCGTTGATAAGCATTCTCCCCTCCCCATCCACGCTGATCTTTTCAATGGGAGGAAGAGGGTGTCGTTGGGTATGATGGATTCGTCCAAAATTTGCGGATGCGGTTCCAAGAGTTTCACCATTCCTGGAACTCAACTCGAGCACCGCCTGATAAACTTGCACCGGAAGATCGCCGATCCGGCAGGAACCGAGTGGGAAATGAAGAGAAAGGACGGGGCCATCGATAACGTTCGCGATCTCAAAAACGCTCCGGTCCTCCCGGCGGTCTTTAATTCGCAGCCTCAGGACACCCTCCTCTGGGAGGGGGTGCAGGTTGATGTGGACTTCCGCGGTCGCCTCGGATTCTTCCGTGAAATAGTATTCTTGGTCGAGGACGACCTCGAGGACAGGGGGGATCGAAAGAGGAAACGAGGTTTCGATGGGCGGATCCCCCTCACTCAGAATCGTGAGATCGAAATCGGCCATCCGATCGCTACCGGTGTCATAAGGAATGGAGACTGCCTTCTCTTCTCCTTTTGCGATCTCAAGAGTTTCTTGATAGGGGGCATGACCTCGAACCCCCGCCGAAATTCGGATCTCCTTGCTGAGACCCTGGTTCGAAATGACCAGTTCCCCCAAATTTCTTCCAGCGTAAAGGGGCGGATGGGTTACAAAATCCTGCGATTGATCCGTTTCGATGTCATAACGGTTTCCGAATCGCAGCGATTCGATGTGGACCCCCGGTTTGGCCCCAAGAAATAGGAACCCCATCTGATTGGTGTTGCCTGCTCGCCCAGTCCAGAATTCGCTCCCATCCGATCCCCTCCATTCGATATTGAATCCGATTGCCGATTGAGGAGGATCGCCTATCGACAATACCCCGAAGGGGAGGCCCACCAGAAAGTGTGTGTCGGTTTCTGTGAGGGAGATTCCACGATCTTCGCCGCTGGACCAATCCCCTGTGGCAAGGTAACCCTGTTTCTCCACCACATCGCCTATCTCGATGGAACCCCCGTCGGGTAATCGGATGGCTTTGTAGAAGTAGCGATGATGATTGACCGCCTCTGATGCCAACCACGGGTTGAGATAAACAAGGGTTTCCGAGGCGTTTGACTGTTTCGGGATGGAGAGAAAGAGATTCTCCCCGTCATGAGTTCCCGAGACCCGATCGGTTCTGAGTCGGTCCGGTCCACCCCTCGGGGCGGTGAGTTCACGGTTTGGGGCGGTCTTCGCGCTTGGGAGTGTTTCTTCGGACCCCGATGGGAGTTCAAAGACTTCAACTTGGTCAATCCAGAGACTCGTGGTCGGTTCGGTGCCCACCAGTGTGATCTGGACTCGAACTTTTTCTATAGGTTTTTCCGGAAGAAAACCCCCGCGACGATAATCCCAGTCATGATCGCTCTCTCCGAGGGAGAAAGTGGGAGAGACTTCCTGCATCGTCCCATCCTGATGATAAACAAACAGGGTCACATTGGGGAGATTGTCGGGGCCATAATACCTGGGCGGCGCTTTCCCGATGGAGTTGTCCAACTTTGACCAGACTCCGATCACAATCGGGCGGGGAACATCCTGATCCAAACGAATGATTTGTGAAATCCCAGAGATATCCGCGTAAGTAACAGTGGCTCTCAATGAATTCGATCCCGACTTGGAGGTCGAACCATCGAGAATCGGAGGACGGTATTGCGCTCCAACCCAGCTGACCCACTGATCTTCCAGAGGCGGGATCCAACTCTCCGGGTAGGTGGATTCTGGATTGGCTCTTTCGAAACTCGCGTTGTGAACAAGATTCCGATGATCTTCCAAATCTTGAGTGAGGGAGACTGTATCGATCCACGCCAGCGACTCGGGTCCGGACTCGGAATCTAACTTGAAAATAATTTCCGCTCCCCATAGCAATTCGTTTGGGACCAGGGATAGATCCACCCTCCGCCATTCGGAAGACGATTCCAGCGGCAAAACTTCTTTCTCCGATTCGCCTCCAGCTATAGTTCCTAAGACGATGTCGGCACATAAGGAACCTTCCGATAGATCGGGAGAAGTTTTGTAATAGAAGGAGATGGTGACCTCGCAGTCGGGCAATAAAGGGAGACCGAATGGCATGGCCGGATCTTTCACCCGCCAGTAGTCCGTGAAGACTGTGGCGGTAACTTCTTTCGATTGTCCCTCCAGGCGAATCGATCGCTCTCCCCGATGCCCCTCTTCTGGGGTCATGGTGGCGCCGGGGGAGAGACGCCAGAATGTGGGGAAATCGGTTTCGTGACTTTGGATGGATGTGGTGAACCCGGTGCCAACGGTCATCATGTTGACGAATTCATTCTCGACATCGCCATTCGGAAACAGGTTCAGGTGTTCTGCCTGTAATTGTGGGGCGGAAAGGAGGAAGTATAAAATGAATAAGCACGCGATCGGAGAAACCTTCATGATCGATTCCTATTCCTCCCACCCCGATTTTTCCGGTTCGATATAGATCTCTTCCGGGATCTCCATACGGTCATCGGTGAAATCTTCGACATGGACATACAGGGGATGGGTGAGGATTGTTTGCCACCTCTCAACCTCTTGAAAGAGCCCATCGGGATTGTTCGAGAGTTCGAAGGGGAGGTAAGCCCACTCCTCCAGAAAGACACTCTCCGCCGCGATCTCGATCATCTGCTGGGGGTTGCGGCTCCCGTAGGGGTAGGCCAAAGCCCGAGTCCAATAGATCCAGGGTCCCGTGGTGATGTAGAAGTAGGGGTTATAAGTCCGCAACTTCCCCTCGAGTCCGGCGTTCATCGAGTTGATTTGAATCCCGGCATAACCGCACCCTTTCTCGCGATCGAAAAAAGCGACCCAGGGGGTGTCGACTGGTACGATCCACTCGGTTAAATCCGGCTCCGCGGTAATTGCACGCGTTTCGATCCGTTTCGTGATCGGATCCCACCACGCCGCCTCGCTAAAGGCTTCCCGCGCGAAGACCACCTCGGCGTTTCGAAGCGCCTGTGCCGCGAGATCGTATTTAACCCGGACGGAGGATCGCATCCGGAAATAGGGGACTCCGGCATAGAACTCGTACTCCATCGAACACTCGAGTTCCGGCATCAGAGGCATGAACCCCCATCGCCGAGTCCGATACATCACCGGTCCTGTTAACTGCTCGTATTCGTATTTGTGTTTCTCCAGGTCCCAATCCGAGAGATGCGCCCAGGCTCTTGGCGGAGAGTAACATCCAGGGTTCCATTGGATGGCTCCATTCGTCTCTTTTTTGTGAACAAACGTTTCTTCAGGTTTCGATTTGAGAGTCACCTCATCCAACATCCCATTCTGGGCGTGGAGTTTGAATCGATAGGCATCGTTTTCAACCACCACTCCGGGATGGTCTCCTTGGACAGACAAGATGGTATCCGTTTCGGCTTCATTTGCGTCCGGGTTGCCATAGAAGACGAGATAGATCGCATGGCTATTCGCGGACACATCCCCCTCGAAAGCAATTGTGACCGAGCCGGTCGGAAGAAAGGTCTTCGATTTGACCTCTCCTTCCTCGGTGTACATGGGAGGTTCAGTTTGGTCGAAAACACTCGTATCGATAATTTGACTCGGGACAAGGGTGTGTTTGTCTTCGGAGGGATCGTAGCGCACGACACGAATTTCCCGGTGAATGTCGGTGACCTGGTCCCGGTAATAGAGGAGTGTGGCCTGAACTGGTTCTCGACTTCTCCGGAGTCCGGCGGCCTCAGTGAGAACGATGCTCTGGTAGTGATTCCAATCGGTGTCCCAGTACCCGCCCTCGGATGGGGCGGTTCCGTCCACACGAAGAATCTCCTTGGCGCCCTCTTCTCCTCCGATCTCGAGGTCGATTTCCAGGGTGTAGGTTTCTTCCCCTTCCCAATCCAACCGACCGATTAAAACAGGGTGATGGTAAGTCTTCTCTGGCCGCGGACTGATGACCGCTTCATGAATGGCGAGACGTTTCGTTCGTTTGAGTTGGTTTGGATCGGGCGATGCTTCTTTCTCTTCGAGGACAAAACTCCGAATGCGATTCCCGTTCGACTTCAACGTCTTGACCTTGATCTCGGTTGGTGATTCGAGTTTGAGATCGAGCGCAAAGTGGTAGTAAGGATGAGCGATGGTGGGGTTCAGGATCTTCAGTTCACCAGATTGAACAACGGAGCCGTTTTTCTCCGTTCCAGGTTCGGCCTTCGAATTGCCTGGCAACAAAGGAACGGACAGGAGCGCAATAAGAAATAGAAAAATGGTTTGGAAACGAGATAATGATTGATCTCTCATCGGATGAATCCTCCATCGAGGTCTCGGGATAGAATCTCAAACAGTCTGATCCATCATAGAGGGTTCGGATTCATTGAGAAAGCACTTTCTTTTAGGATGCTTCGATGGAGTGCGAAAGTCATTCTTGATCCTAGTAAAACGCGTACCCCCCGCCCAGGAATGAATTCCAGGGCTAACCATACGAAGTCCCTTTCGGGACTGGATTTGTGGAGTCCCTTTAGTGGACTTTGTATGGTTAGCACCGGGTTTCGAACCCGGTGCGGAGGGGTTGCATTCTTGGTTTGGTCAAGGCTTGCAATATTTTCTAATTCGCACCAGCAGCCACCCCTGTGCATATTCGGAATGACGCAGGCGCGGGGTTCTGCTTTAATCCTCCCATGACATGTTGTGTGGTTCATTCTATGAGGAGGAAGTGGATTTATGGTGTCGGAAACTAAACCTCTCGGGATCTCGCCGGTCGCCTATTGCTCGTTGGCGGCTTTCATCATGGCCTACGGTTGGGGATACCGAGGCACAGTGGGACATGAAGCCGGAGCGATGATCCCCGGAGCATTGCTGGGATTGGCCTTAGCTGTCGGATCGGGACGCCAAGATTGGCACCGCCGGGCTATGGTGGTGGGACTCTTCTCTTCGATCGGGTTCGCATGGGGAGGATCACTAAGTTACATGGAGCAAACTCTCTATGTCTCTTCAAACTCCTTTCCCGATGTCCTCTATGGGTACACCATCCTTTTTTTTCTCGGTGCCCTCTGGGCGGGGCTCGGCGGAGCTGGAATTGGATTTGCCCTTACTGAACCGAGATCTGTTCTAGAGAAACTGATCCGTCCATTTACCGCGATCTGCGGAGTCTTTCTCGTTGTCTACCTCATCCTTTTTTTCAATTCCGAGCTGAAGGAGGCTAACGAAACATTTACTGTTCGCCATTTCCATGATGGAGATTGGCTCCCGGCCACACTCACCCTGATCACCATGATCGTCTATCGATTCCTTCGTCCGAAAGACAAGCAGGGGACCGATCTTTTCCTGTGGGGAGCGATTGCCTGGTGGATCGGTTACGCGGTCCTTACCAAATTTGGAGGACTGCGACTCGGTCCCAATCATCGGAGCGAGAGTTGGGGAGGGGTCCTCGGGATTCTGTTGGTGGTCCTCATCTTTTTGAAAAATCGAAACAATCGGGCCGCTCTAATGATGACGCTGTATGGGATTCTCTCCGGGGGGTTCGGTTTTGTCTTGGCGGTTTTTCTGCGCCACCCAATCATGGTCCGTTGGGGTCCTTTCGAAGGCTGGCCCGGTATGCCGAATTGGCGGATCGCCGAGGACAGTTTTGGATTCTTTATGGGTCTGGGCCTCGCACTTGGGGCCTTAAGACTCTTGCGAGGTGGATTAATACCACCGAGGGAAGACACTGCTCGTTCTCCCCTCGATGTCTATGCGGCATTCGCCATTCTCGTTGCGTTGATATGGATCAATTTCCGACGTCATGTGGTCCGTCTGATCGATCCCGTTCCGGGATGGGATAACACTGTTACATTAGGTCTCCCTCTTTGGGGTTGGTATATCGCGGTGGGCGCGATCATGACCACTCCTATTCTTTACTGCCTCTTTTTGTACCTGCGAGGAGATCGCAAACTGCTTCCCGGTTCGGCCTTCGCCAAAGGAGCCTTGGTAACACTCCTCTTGTTGTGGGTCACACAAATGGGGCATGGCCTTCACCTCCAACCGAGTTCCGGAACGATCGTCGGCTTGCTTATTCTGGTGGGCCCCGCCGCCATCGCAACTCTCCTGATCGTTCGGCTCAGCAAAAGTCCGATCGCCACCGATACAGGATCGTTGGCGGAAACCGATTTCACCGACCCTCGTTGGAAGGTCGGGATCAAACATGGGGCTTTGTGGGGTTTGGTCCCATTCTTTCTACTAGCCATCACCGGAGCCACCCTTGCCATGCAGGAGGAACCCTTCGGGTCGAGTCGCAAGCGATTCGGACCGGATGCGTATTGGTGCCAAACCGCTCAACTGGTGGGGACCTGGAAAGCACTGGGATTCTCTCAAGACTTCTCGGGTCCCGATGCTTCCGACGAGGACCCGATGATCTCGGAAATCGAGTTTGGCCCCTATCGTGAGGTCACTTTGAAGTCATCCTCGGAGGAAGTCATATCGGATGATCACCGGTGGTTTTTGAAGAATCAATTCACCTGGTTGGGTTGGAACTCAAAACTCCCCGGCGACCCCGAACAGGCGGAAGTTCCGCTCCATTTTAAAGAAGGACGCCTTTTTATCACTTGGCCGCCCAACACGGGAACCGAGGGTTATTTGGTGTTGGAGAGAGCGACCGGTGAATAAGGAGATGCGAGGCTCGTCCGAAGGAACCGGCGAAATGGCTGTGAAGGAGACCGCGACAACTCTCGACCCGAGAGTTGTCTCCCTTGACCAGTTCCGTGGGTACACCATGGCCGGAATGTTTTTGGTCAATTTCATTGGATACTTCGCTCTCATCCCTGAAATTTTTAAGCATAACAACACCTATTGCAGTTATGCCGACACCATCCTCCCCCACTTCTTTTTCGCGGTCGGCTTCGCTTACCGTCTCGCTTTCTTGAAACGACTCAAGAGGGTGGATTCGGTTTGGACGGTCTATCGTCACGCGATCTGGCGGTGTCTCGGTCTCATCCTCATCGGACTCCTCATGTATCACCTGGGGGGGAGATATCGAAACTGGGATGAACTTCGTGAAACGGGTGTGGCGGAAGTCCTTTATCGCGGCTTCCGTTCCCTTCCCTGGCAAGCACTGGTTCACATTGGGGTGACCAGTTTGTATGTCCTTCCGGTGATCAGCAAGGGGAAATGGACGCGCATCACGTTCATGGTTCTAAGCGCTGGACTTCATGTCTTTCTTTCGAAGGCCTTCTATTACGATTGGGTGATCGAGAACAGATCGATCGATGGGGGACCGCTGGGGTTTCTCACCTATACCATTCCCACCATCGTGGGTTCCCTCGCCTACGACCTTCTTGTAACTCGTGGTCCTCGCCCATCGCTTCGCCCCCTATGGGTGTGGGGAGGCCTCTTGATGGCACTCGGGTATGCCTTCTCTTGCATCACCACCCTTCAACTGTCGCCTGGAACGGAGCCTGAGTGGGGATCCTGGTTGGCGGCGCCCCCTTTCTTCGCGCCCCCTTTTCCGACCGACATGTGGGCCATGAACCAACAAGTGGGAAGCATCTCCTATCTCGTTTTTGCCACCGGCTTGAGCCTTTGTGTTTATGCCCTCTTCGTGATCCTCTCGGACCTGAAGGGATTGGAGGTGGGTCTGTTTCGGACCTTCGGAACCAACGCGCTGGCGGGGTATCTGATTCATGACTTTGTTCTGAAAGCGATTCTGCCTCTGGCTCCGCGCGATTCCCCGATCCTTTATGTCGCTGCGGCGTTTGCACTGTATTTCACAATCACCTACTTCTTTATCCGCCACCTTGAAAAGAACAAAATCTTCTTCAAGCTCTGACCAAGACATCCCTCGCTGCCTCCATTGCGGGTTCGAGTGGGAATGGTAGTATCCGGAAGAGGTGCACCAAACTATTTTAACTGGGAGGGTTATTGTTCGATGTTGAAAAATCAGTTGTGGGGGGAAAGAGTTTTTCAATGTGTTTTAGTTGTGGGAGGTCTTTTCCTCTGTCTCTTCGAAACCCAGGGGAAGGAAGATTACCCCGACCCAATGGATAACCCCGAATCGCCACTCATGCTTCAGGGCGACTGGGTCCCCGAGGACACTCACCAAATCGATTTCTTTGGATTACCCAAGATCCCCCACCAGCACACCTTTGTCAGCGACGCGCGCCCTCATGAAGGGGTGAACCAGCACAACTACATGATCCACCACGATGGCAAATTCTGGATCATGTGGAGCGATGGCCCCGGGATCGAGGACCGGGTGGGTCAACGGGTGAAGTGGGCGACCAGCGAGGACGGACTTGATTGGAGTGAACCGAAATATCTCACGCCGATCCCTCCCAAATCGGGGCCGGATTCCCCTCACTACAACACTCGAACCGAAGAAGGATTTCGCTACATCTCGCGTGGGTTCTGGTTGAGAGAGGAAAAACTTTTGGCGCTTGCCTCTCTCGACGAAGCCGGAGGATTTTTTGGACCCAGCCTTGAACTCCGCGCCTTCCAGTGGGATGCGGGTGACAAGGCTTGGAAAGACATGGGGGTCGTTTATGACGACACCATCAACAATTTTCCCCCAAAAAAGTTACCGAACGGTCAATGGATGATGTCGCGCAGGTCGCATGATCGGAATGTTTTTTTCTTAGTCGGCGGCATTGAGGGAATCGACAAATGGGAATCCTACCCCTCGGTCTCGCATGACCACGAAAGACTCAAACCCGAGGAACCCTATTGGTGGCTGCTGCCCGACAACAACATCTTAGCCTTGTATCGGGACAACAACCGGAGCGGTTACCTCTTCCGTTCGTTCTCCACCGACAACGGACGCACCTGGAACGAGCCGGTGAAAACCAACTTCCCCGACGCCCGATCCAAGTTCAATGGCCTCCAACTCAGCGATGGCCGGTATGTCCTCGTATCCAACGCCAACCCCGAGAAACGCGATCCCCTGGTCCTTTCAATCAGCGACGACGGAATCGTATTCAACAAGATGGGTTATCTCTTCGGCGGAAGACGTGTCGACTACCCCCATGTCATCGAGCATGAGGGGCATCTCCTCGTCGCCTTTTCCGGAGGAAAAAGCACGGTCGAGGTGGTGAAGATCAAACTCGAAGACCTATCGGTTTTGGATGGGCAGCGCTGAAGAGACACATTACTCCCATGCACCATCTGGTGCTCGCACCGGAGTTGTACTCCGGTGCGTGATTCGTCAGGAGTTATGACTCCTGCGAATTCGCACGTTGGGATGATCGCAGCCCAGGGTTGAAACCCTGGGGCAACCATACCAAGTCCCTTCGGGACTGCCCGGTGCTCACGCCGGAGAAGTCGAACCCACTCCTGCGACGGATCGGGCGGGGGCTGCCGCCAATCTCGTTGAGCGGCCCTGTATCGCTACCAGCACCGGCTTGTACTCAGGTGAGGGTTGAAGCAAACCGATAAACTCATACCCGTTTCGGAAGTCTAATGAGGAGGGGCCATCCCTCTCCGTGAAGTCGCTGCTATCGGCACCTGAAATTGACTTAATCGTGGGCCTGTAATTGGTACAAGATACTTTGCAATACCAATTAACTGTCATGTGGAAAGGCACTCAATGGCCAAATCGGATCTGAAAGTTGCCGGTGTTGAGGATATTGAGCAATTTCGTTACTCGAACATCACGAAGGTCTTTCTGCTACTCCCTCTGGTTATTGGCCCTTTGTTAGGAGTAATTATCGCCAATGAGGTGGCTTACGCTGACCGTTACACGATGAATAATCGGTCACTCCTCGGAGAGGTCATGCTGCTTTACCCAAGTTCTGTTGCCCAAGTCCCCTTCCTTGTTATGTCCTCCTTGGCTTCGTTTGTTTTTGTCATGAAACCTCGTGGGGCATTTCGCTCGGTGATGGTCCGCTGGGGAATCGTCTTGGGAATATTCGTCGGGGTGTATTTCACGTTACTCACTCTACGTCCTATCATCATGTGTTGCTCGAGTCTCATCGGAATCTTGATTCCCCTCATTCTTTTCATCGTCACACAGAAAATGCTCTCCCCAAGACTCGGAATTCAAACCACCGACAGAGTGAGAAAACCGCTCGGTAAGATACCATCGACAGCGAAGGTCTTTCACCGACCAAAAGTAGATGGTGCCTAACCAGTCTGTTTTCGTGTTTCGGTATTTCAGTCTTTTATTCCATCCTCACCGCGACCAAGTTGAGACAAAACCTCCCACCTCCCCCGGAACCCTGCCTCATCGCCACCGCCGCCGCTCAGGGGCATCCCTCCATTGTCCGTTCCTGGGAAATCCGAACCGGCGAGGGGCGCACGGTGCGGGTGAACCGTCAGCTGCTGGTTCTCAAGGATTTTGAAACGGGGATGAGGAAGTTCGCGCCGAGGTTTCATCGGACTTTGCGGTGGGTCTATAACCGGGTTGGGCCGATCGGGGCACGGATGATTCGGCCTAGAGTGTTGGCCGATGTGACCTACTTTCTTTTGAAGCCGGTGGAATGGTTTGCGGTCTTGGCCAGCTGTTTCTTAAGGAAATTATCCCTCGGTTAAAGAACCTCTGGTAAACCTTGACTCAGCCCCTCAACTCATCCGGTGCGTGATTCGCCAGGAGTTATGACTCCTGCGAATTCGCACGTTGAGAAGACCGCCCAGGGTTCAAACCCTAGGCTAACCATACCAAGTCCCTTCGGGACTGCCCATTTCAGTCGGCGGAGCCGACTTCGTATGGTTAGCGCTGGAATTTATTCCTGCACGGAAAGGGAGTATAACTCCCGTCGAATGAGGTTCCAGAATCACAGTTCCGGAACCAGCACCGGAAAGGGACTTCACTAATCCAGTCCCGGTAGGGACTTTTCATAATAGACCAGGGTTTCAACCCTGGTCGCGCCTAAGGCTGAGGCCACACCGTTTCCTACTCACCCGGCACCACCTGCCCTTGTCCGATCAGCGCCTCCCTCAACTTCTCGATATCCAATTCCCTCGGAGTCACCCCCGTCTCCAAACTCAGATTCGCCGCAGTCCCCGCCGCTTGGCCCATCGCTATCCAGGTGGGCTCCATTCGGATCGTGGAAAAGGCGACATGCGAGGCCGAGGCAGGGACCGGAACGATAAGATTGTCCACTTTTTCGGGGATCATCATCCCATACGGGATTCCGTACTTGGCCGTGATCTTGTCCATCATGCTGAGATACCCTTCGAGGACTGCATCATCGCCGGGCTGTTTCTTGCGGACCGGGAAACTGTCGATGGGGAACTCGCCGATGGCGATGGAATCCCCGGGGTAGGGTGGGTCCTCTCCATTCTCATCGAGCGTCACATCATGCTCGGTCAGAGTCTTAACCCCCTTGAGGCGACGGCCCTCTCGGATGTAGAGCTGGCGGGGAAAGTGACCATTATCGACAAACTCATCCTTGGGGAGATGGTACTCCCGAGCCATTTTCCGGTGCTCCTCTGGAATTTGCGGATCGTTCTGAAGGAAATACAGCAGCCCCAAAGTCAGGTTCCGCAGACGCGCCTCGATTTTGAGGCGATTCTCCCAATCCCCCTCGATATAACCCTCGTTCTCCTCCGCGAAGGGAAAGGCCAGGGGTCTCGGGTTCATGTTCACATCCGTCTTATCGTTCGGGATGAGCGTGACCGAAAGCGCACGGACCAATGTATCGAAATGTTCGGGAAAATAGCCACGGCCCGGTTTGAAATTTTTTGGCGCGCTGAGGCGTCCGGCTTCGAGGTCATCGAAATAGCCCACATAGTTCTCACGGTCGTAACCGGGCGGCGGCTCCTCTATCGGCACGCTGTTTTCCGGATCGGTGGCGAGGCAGAGTCGGTAGGTGAAGGCGGGAAGACGGTTATCCCCCTCGCCGGTCGAACCCTCGAGTACTTTCTTGTTTCGGAAATCGTAATAGAAAACTCCGGCGTGCGGTTCCCCGAAAACATCTCGCCTCTCCCGACCTAACCGGAATTCCGCACCGGCCATTGCCAAAAGATCTCCCTCGTAGGTCGCGTCGATGAAGATTGTTCCAGTGAGTTTCGTGGTCTCTCCACTCGATATGTCCTCGATAACGGCACTCTTTGGAACATCCTTCTCAGTGGCGACCGACTTCAATCGATGACCGGTTAACAGTTGGATCGATTCGACCTCTTCGATCATGTCGAGAAAAACTTTTTCCGCCACCGAAGGTTCGTAGTAGTAGCCGTCCTTGCACAAAGAATAGGCTTCGGAGTCATTCCCATATTCCTCGAGATAATAAACTCGAACTCCCTCGACAAATTCTTTGAACAACCCTTGGATCATCTCCCGGTGTTCGATATCGCTCTTTCCCAGTCCGCTGGTGGTCATTCCCCCGACATGATTGAACCGCTCCACCAATGCGACTCGACTCCCAAGTCTCCCCGCCGCGATGGCCGAGGCGATTCCTCCCGGAGTTCCGCCGATCACGATGACATCGAAATCGTTCGATGTGAGATCCGAGGACGCATGAGAAACGGATTCGTTAGCTGTGACGCCCATCAAGATCGCGCAGATCCAACAAATAATTTTTGGGAGTGTGTGAAGATTTTTCATATCGTCTCCATTCGGTTTTCAGATCGATCTTGGTGTTTTCTCTACCGCTCGGTCGGTTCGGTCAAGACTCCATGGTATCGAGCCAACCAGTAGGGGAGGAGATAATGTTCGCCACTCCCCTCGGTGAGTCCATCCCCCGGGTTGTCCGCGCGATAGGGGTCTTGGTTCCATCGCTCAAAATAGTGTTCATCATAAGGCAGCACCTCGATGAGCAGAGGCTGACCGCGTCGACTGGCGCGTGGGTCGAGGATGACATCGGCGCGGTGAGAGTTCAGGGTTCCATAGTTTCTGCGATCGACAGGAAACTCGCGCAGCGTCTGCAGGGCGCCTTCCACATCGGCGAACTGGGGTTCCATGCTGGCATAAACTAAAGCGAACAGGCTGTTCCGTTCGGGTTCCTCGATGACCGCGTGATGGCGCGCGGCCGAGCGGATGGCATCCCGAATGGTGGGGTTGTATTCCAGTTGCATGATTGGGTAGAAAGCGACCGCCGAGAGTTGGTCATCCGAGTGGTTCAATTCATTGGGAAAAAGTTTCTTCTGAAGGAGAAGGTTGCTGAGGTAGCCATGTTCCTGGATGAGTTTCTGGACATGGTCGAGGTATTTGGAATCGTCGGTGATGGTGTAGGCCACCTTCAGGAAAGAGATCATCATCAAGGAATAGAGTCCCGCCTCGATATGAGCGTTGGGTTCCTCGTTGAGCAGTTCTGGGTTCCACCACCCCCAGAGGGTTCTCTCTCCATCCCAGTCGATGATTTGATAATTGTGATCGAGGATGTAGTCGGTGACCTGGCGAATTTGTTTCTCGATCTTTTCCCGTTCCTCCGGATCGAACTGCGCGATGTGCTCGTAATAGGAGTAGAAAGCCATGTAATGCCCATCGATTTGATCGCTCGAAACATCGTCCCTCCAGATATAGCGTGGGTCGGGGGCGGCATGCCAATTGTCCGCCCCTTTCGCGGCATCGGCGGCGGGGGTTCCGACTTCGGCCATAGTCCGGGCGACAAGACCCTTGATCCCCGTGATATTCTGGAGGAGATAGAGCGCCTCCATGCTCTCTTCTGCCGATTTCCGATATCGGTCCTCTTGAGTGAGTGAGTACGCCAAACTCATGGCAGTGACATGGTAAGATGTCCACAATCCGTCGCTAGCCTGAGATCCATGCTCCCATTCCCCGAGACTCTCATCGGTATACCTCGCGAGCGAGGCCAACCCGAGGCGGCGGTGACGATCGTTGTATCGTTCCTCCAGGTATTCCGCTTTCTCGTAAAGGGTCTTCTTGACTTCGTCGATCCGACCCACCCCCTGGTCCGTGCGCGAAAGAACCGATTTCCCTTTATCCGCGATCGCCACTTCGAAGACATGATCGCCCGGCAAAAACCGCTCTCCCGCGCGATAGAACCATTGACGCCCCTCATGGTAGGGCCGGAATTGTATGAGTCCGCGAGTCGAGCCCAACCAAAGACGGTCCCTCGGGTCAATGGCGATGCAGGTCAGGTTTTCCCAGGGAAGGCCCTCGCGGCCACGGTAGAGAGACCATTCACCCGCTGGATTCCGTGAGCTCAGACCCGCGGGTGTCGCGACCCACAACACATCCCGAGAATCTACGGCGAGTCCAGAAATGTGGTTGGATAGCGGACCCTCGAAACCGTATGTGGGATACCGTTCAAACGGGCCGTCTCCGTTCGAACGCATGTAAAGTCCATCCTCAGTCCCGACCCACTCCAAATCCTTTTGATTAACCCTCGGAGTCGTGATGGTCGGATCGATTCTCTCCAAATCCGTGGGAATCCCCGGTTTGGCCACTTCATCCCAATCGCTCTCCCCGGCCTCGACACGGACATGAACCCAGAAAGGCTTGTCCTCGATCGGGAGTTCCGGTTTTCCTCGGGTGGTCACATATTCCTCGGAGTCGAGAGATGGGACGACATTGGCGAGCATGGGTTCGGTTTCGAGACGAGTGTGAGCAAGAGCCCAGTTATCATCAAATCTAAGATGTTGAAGCCTTCCCTCTTTCAGGTAGAAGGCATGATAACCACCGTTATCTTCAAGGATGAGTCTCGGTTTCGCTTCTGGCGCGTCGGAATCGATGATCCGACGTTCCGGCCAGGTGCGTCCTCCATCATGAGAGACTCGGAAACTGAGTTCTCCAGTGCGGAGGACATTGTCATTACAGAGAGCCACCACACGGCCATCCGGCAAAGGAATGAGATCGGCGGTTCGTCTGGCGACATCGTTGGTGATGGCGCTGGGAAGATTCACCATCCCAAGGTCCCACTCACTGTAACCCGGTGCAAAACTTTTACGGAAGTATCTTCGAGGGTTCTCTCCATAAGTGAAATACGCGAATATTTCCGAATCTACGGACTGAATAAGGATAGGTTCCGAGACTTGTTTTTCCACAAGAAGTTGTAATGATCCCGTGACATTATCCGTATATTGGATCACATGGAGTTGTTTCGTTTCCTTCCCATCATCCACAGCGATCCCGATAGCGATTCCCCCATCCGCGACCTCGATGACCGAACCGAGCCTGGTTTTTCCAGAGATCTCCTTCAGTGGCTCGGACTCCGACCATGTAAGGCCGTTGTTTTCGCTCCGGCGTAATGTCAATTTGGAGAGGCCGTCGCTTTCCCCCTCGACACTGATCATCCAAATTTCGTCTATCGATTCACGGGCGATGACATTCATCCCCAGGATGGTCGCAAAATCTCCTTCCACGGTTTGAGGAGAACTCCACTTTTCTCTCTCGGGTTGATACTCCGATCGCCTCAAGGAATTTGGAGAATCCGAGGAATCCGGTATCCAGTAGCAGACCGCACGGCCACCCCCGAGGGCAACTGACGAAAAAGAAGCGATAGGATCTTCTGTCACTGTCATGGAAGTGCCAGACAGAGAGTGGTTCGGAAACAGCCCGACAATTAGGCAAACAGCAATTAAAATTTTCAGGGGTCTAAGAAAGGGGTTCATTGGGTTGGATAAAAAATTCCTCTGAGAGTTGGACTTAATGGGATCAACCAATATGAGAGAGTTCTAATCGAACCCATCACCTTTTTCAAGAAGACATCTCCAATGGGGATCAGTGTCGGTCCTCTCCAAACCACCTTCCAGGCACTCGACACCATCGCAAAAAACTTTCATCCTTGCTCCCGATGCTTTGGCCGCCGACCACTGGCCCTGTCAGTCAACCTTAATTGGAGATTCGCAATGAATTGTTTTCTAGGCTTCAGAGGATCGTTTTGGACCTCATTGATCTTCCTCTCTCAACTTTCGTGGGGAGGAACGATCGACCTCTCCGAGTCAACCATCATTCCGACCGACAGGGCCGACGTCCTCGCTCAAGCAGCGATCATGCTCCAGGAAGAACTCGAAGAACGCTCAGGGCTTCGCCTGCCGATTTCCGGCGAGGCTCCGGAGGGGGCTCGGGTCATTCGGGTCGGAACATCGGAATCGATTGAGGGAGTGGAGGTCCCCGATAAGCCGGAGGCCTATGGAATCGCAGTCGATGGATCCTCGGTCAACCTCGTCGGTCGAGATGAGCGAGGAGCGGTGTTCGCCGCTGGAAGATTGATTCGCCTAGTGAATTGTTCGGAAGGAAAGATCGAGTTGCATCTGGACGATCCGATTTCCACCGCGCCCGATGTCCCCTATCGCGCTCACCAACTTGCCTATCGGAACACCGCCAACACTTATGATGCATGGGACATCGAAACCTACGAACAGTACATCCGCGACCTGATTTTTTTCGGATGTAATGGAATCGAGATCATTCCCAGCCTCGACCCGGATTCGAAGAATGGACCGGTAATGAAGGAATCGGTTCGGTCGATGAACAAAAAGATCTCGGAGGTCGTCCAATCCTATGGAATGGATGTCTGGCTCTGGTCGGCGGTGATGGCGGACCATGATGAGGATGTCACCACACCCGAGGGGGCGGAAGCGGGTTGGGAGAAACGCCGGGCGATGATCCAGGATTATCCCGCGATCGACCACTTTTTTGTGCCTGGAGGCGATGATGGCGAGACCCCGGCGGAGTCGTTGATGCCCTTTCTCGAGGGGCTCGCACCGATCCTTCAGGAATCGCATCCCGGGGCGAAACTTTGGGTCTCCAACCAAACTTTCACCATCGAGGAAAACCATTTTTTCTTCGATTACCTGGAGAAGGAGGCATCCGATTGGTTGACCGGAGTGGTCTATGGTCCCTGGACGAAGATGGGTTGGGAAGAGATGCGCGAACGAACTCCTTCAAACTATCCCATACGAAGATATCCGGACATCAATCATACGGTTCGATGTCAGTATCCGATCCGAGATTGGGACCCGGCATTCGCCCACACATTGGGGCGTGAACCGATGATGCCGACGCCGGAGATGCATAAGCACATCTACCTTCGTTACAAAGATGTGAGCGATGGGTTCGGAACCT
>JAJDBZ010000051.1 GCA_029261095.1 Candidatus Omnitrophota bacterium
TCAATTCTCGCAATAGTCAACGTCAATCAGGCCCGGTCGATCGATCGGGCCTGTTTCATTTTCGCGTTGCCACCCTCCCCGCAAGGGGAAGAATGATCTCCCTTTGTTTCTGTGGTGGATCAATGAGAGAATAACTGATACAAATGTGGGCCTAAAAAGGAATCACTAGAGGGATGTCGCTTCGTTTTGAATGGGATCCAACCAAAGCCCAGACCAAGTTGGAGAAACACGACTCGATTCGAAGTATTTTAGCCATATTGCCAACCGCAATGGAAAGAAGAAGATAATCCGAAATCTAATCAGAACCGAAGCGATCCTGATATGCTCGACGAGGATGTGGCGCGTGTCTTTCCGGATTCGACATCGGTCAATGAGGCCTTGCAGGCAATCGCCGAGATTTGTGAGGGGCAAGCCAGGACCGCCCCATGATTTCAAAGGAAAGTTTCCGTGGGGTTGAGACCGGAATCACGGAAATAGACTATCCACCATGGATCCCAAACATCTTCGCATTCTTCTCGCGACTCCAATCATCGCATTGGCCGTGATCATCCTCTTTATCAACCTTATACCGGTTCCCGATGAAATCCAAAGAAGTAGAGATGTTATCTTGGAGGTACGAGAGGTTTTGAAACCGGGTATGTCTGTGGATTCGGTTGAGGATGCTGTGGAGAAATTTCAGTTACCGGACCATATGGAGTTCTACTTTGTTAATGAGTCGGTGGCGCTACTGAAACGGCTCGGTGTTTCACCAATCCATGAGAATTGGTTATTGCGCTTGGATTTTCAGGATGGCAAGTTGAATGCCATCAAGATTGGAACATTAGACAACCAAAACATTCGACCGTCTGGATCTCCTGAAAACAAAACCCTTGATGCTCGCGCGGGAGTTATGACTCCCGTGCGTGATTCGTCAGGAGTTGCACTCCTGCGAGAGAGATTCGCGGTTGAAGGCGGAGTACAACTCCGGTCGAATCGCGTCCCGGATTAATAAATCCGGAATGAGCACCGAAGCATCAACACCACCAAGGAAGCCATTCATGCAGAAACATCCGAGTCTCCAAATCGAATATCAGGAACGCCAGAAATCAACTAATGGTCTTGCTGAAAACAAGACAAAGCACGACTACCGGGATGAAGATTCCGAGGCACCCCATCGTGATTGGATGATCTCGGAAGACTGAAGAGTCTTCGTTTATGGGACCCTGATTAGACATGTTCCCAATCTCTTCTTCCCTGTAATGTTGCCAGGTTCTCCGCCAAATTAATCCGCTTCCCCCTGAACCGCAACACCCTCGCATACGCCTCCACCTCCGCATCCAACGCACCGAAGAAAGCATCCGAGAAATCGGGATCAGTTTCCCAGTTGGGGCGGAATCGCTGGGCACCCACTCCTTGAACAAGGATCATGACTACGGAACGGTAGCCCTGCTTTATGGCTTCGGTCAGTTGGCGCATATGGCGGGCGCCTCGGGTGGTGGGAGCATCAGGGAACCGGGCGACTCCGTCGACCCATTACTTTGATTAACGCACTTAGCCTCATGTTGTTGTGAAAATATGGTTCTTGAATCCCAAGCCGGGAATTCCATTACAAGGAAGAATTACAAATTCGATGTTTCCCTTGGCAGTACTTCCTGCTACAGTTATTCAAGATTCGCACAATGGAAGCCACGCATGGCATTAATTGAAATTCCCCTCCTTATCGCTTTCCTAGCCATTTCCATGGTTCTGTATGTCTTTTCGCCCTCCTTTTTGGCGTTCTTCCTACGGTTTGTTTTTCGGAAGACATCACCGAGGCTTTTGAACATTCTGATTGGTATTTCCTTCTTCTTGGTTTATCAGTATTTCTATTATCCCGACACCGCGCTTGGCAGAACCCATACTGGCTCCATGGAGATTGTCCTCCGCAATTTTCAAGAATATTCCTCTGGTTGGTATCTCCAGGTGTTTATCTCAAGTATCTTTGCTGTCGCCGAAATGTGCATTTACGCTCTATTGTCGTCCCTGGGTGTGGGGCTTGCCGACAAAATATTGCATCGTAAAGATACAAAAACTATCGAGAAAAATGAGCCTGATTTGGAGGATGCAACGAATTCTCCTAACCCTCATTCAATACCGTGACGGAATCATTCACAGATCTCGAATAGGGGATTGATCCTCCCAAATAAATCCTCTTCCCACGAAACCTCAACATCCTGACAGAGATATCCACCCCTGCATCCAGAGCCTCAAAGAAAGCATCCGAGAAATCCGGGTCGGTCTCCCAGTTGGGGCGGAAACGGGTGGCGCCGACTCCTTGGATGAGGAGGACGATGACTGAGCGGTAGCCCTGCTTCTTCGCTTCGGTCAGTTCTCGGACATGGCGGGCGCCTCGGGTGGTGGGAGCGTCGGGGAAACGGGCGACTCCATCGACCACATAGGTGCAACATTTTGCTTCAAGGAGGCAGGACGTTCCGTTTTTCTCCAACAGGAAATCGAATTGACTGTTGCCCCATTTGTACTCGGGTTTGATGAGATCCCAGCCTTGTGTTTCGGGCAGGAGTTGTTCCTTTAGAAGGTACTTGAGGAACTTGTTGGGGACTCCGGAGTCGATGAGGACAAAGCGGCGGCGGTATTGGACCGCGACCAGGTCGTATAGGGTCCGACGTTTCGTCAACCCGCTCGCCGGTCGGAGGAGGACCGGTCTGCCGGGGACCATCAACTCTCGCATCCGACCAGGGTTTGGAATAAAAGCCTCGGTGCGGACTCCCTCAAGATCGACAATCCCGAGGTACTTGTTCGGCCGCTCGATGAAAGTCGCGGGGATCCGTTCGCTCAGAACCTCCAATGAGGGGCCCGGTTTATTCTTTGTGGACAAGATCCCCGATCTTCTCCATTTCAGTTGTCAGCTTCTTGTCCAATTCCGCGATCTTCTCCTGGTGCGCCTCGCTCGCGATCTGATTGATGTGCTCGGCCGGATCGAGACGGAGGTCATAGAACTCATCGAAACCATCCCGTTTGTAGTCGCGAACGAGCTTGTACTCAGGAGTTCGATACATCCGCAGATGGGTTTGGGTGTAGTGGTGCATACTATACTGACCGTGGAGGTCGTTGTTCCAATCGATCTGTTCGCCTTTGAGAACGGGACTGAAATCGTGGCCATGGAGGGTGACACCCTCGGGGAGTTCGACCCCGGCGAGAGAGAGCAGCGTCGCGTACCAATCGAGGCTGTCGATGGTCTCGGTCACTTCGATACCCGCCTGGATCTTCTCCGGCCATCGGATGGCGGCGGGGACACGGATCGAGTTGTCGTACATGTTGGGGCGTTGGCGTGTCTCACGGTCGGCGTCCCTCATCGCCTTGGTGATCCAGTGTCCATTCCCCTTATGCCAGATCCCGTTGTGCCCCATGTTGTAGCCGTGGTCGCTGGTGAAGACGACGATGGTGTTTTCGGTGAGCCCGAGGTTGTTCATCTCTCGAAGGATTCTCCCGAAGTTGTAATCGACACCGGTCGTGCTGGCCAAATACTCGCGCATTTTTTGTTTGACCCGCTCAGTATCGAGATCCGGATAATCCGGGTTGGGAATGGTTGGATCGAGATCTTCGTAAGGCGCCCAGTCGGATTCACCCACCGGCAGCCAGGCCGCGTGCGGTGAGCGAAAGTGCATGCACATCAGGAAGGGTTGATCGCCATGGTCCTCCTTCAGGAATCGGATGGCCTGGTCGGTGAGGAAATCGACTGTCAGACCTTTTGCTTTCACCGTTTCTCCGTCTATCTCGAACTCACCCTTCTCGACCTTGTTTCCACCGGAAAGAAATCCACGGAAGACATCGAACCCATTCTTGAAGGGATGAAACTCTGGTGCTGTCCCGAGGTGCCACTTCCCGATCATCGCTGTTTTGTATCCAGCGTCATGGAGGACCTCCGGCCAAGTCACATACTTTGGGTCGAGGCCATGATCCGGTTCCTCCCTCGGGTTGATCCAATCGGTGACTCCGACCTCGGTGCCATAACGACTGGTCATCAGTGAGGAGCGCGAGGGAGAGCAGACCGGAGTGACCACAAAACAGTTTTTTAGAGTCGCACCCTGAGAAAAGAAACGGTCCATATTCGGTGTGTGGGCTTCCGGATTGCCGGAACAACCGAGCGCCCAGGGGGCTTGGTCGTCGGTGTAGACAAAGATGATGTTGGGTTGATCCATAGCTCCGCAGGGTGGAATGAGAATGATCAATAAAAGAAAGGACAGATACTTCATAGGTTGACCTCCATAAAAACTTCGGTCAGCGAGCGGCGGATAATTTGATTCGCTCTGTCAATCGTTCCTCCCCTTGATGGGGGAGGTTAGGAGGGGGTGATGCAAATGGAACCAGTCACACCCTCCCCTAACCCCTCCCATCGAGGGAGGGGAACCTTACACACTGGATAGTGGATGATGACCGATCGAGGTTACCTTCGGGAGGGGGGGAGAGTATTCTTAAAAGACCCCACCCCCTGACCCCCTCCCCGCACTGCAGGCAGGGGGAACCTCCAAGTTCCCCTTCTCCACAACGTGGAGAGGGGGTTAGGGGGAGAGGTTATTAACGTGTGCCCGGGCAGGACTGAAGGAGAAATTTCCATGAAAATCGGCATCGTCTGTTACCCCTCCATCGGCGGCTCGGGAATTGTCGCGACAGAACTCGGGAAGGGTCTCCTCGATCGCGGTCATGACATCCATTTTTTCTCTTACGATCTCCCCGAACGATTGAACGGGTACTCCGGGCGTTTCTTTTTCCATCACATCGATGTGCCTCTTTACCCCGTCTTCCGATTCCCCCCCTACACACTCGCCCTCGCCACCTCGATTGCGGCGGTTGCCGAACAACATCAGCTCGATGTCATTCATGTCCACTACGCCATCCCGCATTCCACTTCGGCGTTGCTCGCGAAGATGATGACCTCTTACTATCAGGGGAAAGATCTGAAGATCATTACGACCCTTCACGGCACCGACATCGACCTGGTCGGTTGGGAGCCGAGTTACCGAAAAATTGTCGAATACAGCATCAACAGCAGCGACGCAGTCACCTCAGTTTCCCGACACCTGAAGAAGGCGACCCACGAAAAGTTTCGAATCAACCGCGACATCCAGGTGATCTACAACCCCATCGACACCGAGGCGTTTTGTCCCCTCCCGGACCGTCGCGGGCCGAATGAAAAGAAGAAACAGATCCTCCACATCTCCAATTTCAGGCCGGTCAAACGGGTCGTGGAGGCGGTCAAGATTATCGACATCGTTCGCTCCTGCTGCGAATCAGTCGAACTCGTTTTTCTCGGCGATGGCCCCGACCGCGCCGAGGCGGAACGTACCGCTCAGCAACTCGGGGTGACCGACCATGTGGTGTTTGCCGGGAAAGTGAATCATGTCGAGGAGTGGATTCAAAAGGCCGACCTCCTTCTTTCCACCTCTGAAATGGAATCCTTCGGGATGTCCATCGCTGAGGCCATGTCTTCGGGAATTCCGGTGGTGGCTTACGAAGTAGGCGGTGTTCCCGAGGTAGTCGAGGATGGCGTCGAGGGCAGTCTCGTCGAGATGGGCGGACTTTGCTCGGCCGCGAAAGCCATCTCTGATATTCTTTCCAACCCAACTGTTTGGAATTCGTATAGCCGGGCGGCGCGCCAGAAGGTGTTAGGAAAATTCCAACTTGAATCTATCACCGAACAATACGAGAATTTGTATGACCGAGTTCTTAAACAGGAACCGATCAAACCCTGCGATCCCGACCCAGTCCTTGCTGAGTTGATGGAAAGCCCCGGGAAATAAGACTGAAAAAGCGAAACCCTACTTCGGATGCCCCAACCCCTCGTCCTCGATCCAAACGATATCCGCATCGCCATGCTGGGCATGGTCGATGGGAATGGTCACCCCTACAGTTGGAGTGCCATCTTCAATGGTTACAATCGCGAGGTCATGGCGCATTGCCCCTACCCAGGCATACCCGAATACCTCAATGCTCAACCCACCGATGCCTTTGGCATTGCGGGGGCGCGTGTCACCCATCTGTGGTGCGATGATCCCGCTGAAGCCGAGGATGTTGCGAAAGCCTCATTGATAGATGAGATCGTCTCGGATCCCCTCGATGTCATCGGACAGGTCGACGCGGTCATCATTCCCACCGACAAAGGGGAGGAGCACCTCGACCGCGCGCGTCCTTTTATCGAAGCGGGAATCCCCGTCTTCATCGACAAACCCTTAACCATCGTTGAGGATCATCTCGTTCAGTTCATCGGTTGGCAAAGGGAAGGGAAACCGATCCTTTCCACCAGTTGCATGAGGTACGCGAAAGAGTTCGAGATCGCCAGAAAGAAACAGATGATGATCGGCGAACCCCGTCTCATCATCATGACCACTCCGAAAAGCTGGGAGCGTTATGGCATCCATGCCCTCGAGGCAGTTTACCCTTTTCTCGATCCCGGCGGTTATATTGACGTCCTGAACACCGGATCGGAATCCTCGAACATCGTCCACATTCGTCATGAGTCGGGTGTGGATACGGTTCTCGCCGCCTTTGGGGATATGTACGGGGCGTTTGGGTGCATGAATGTGTATGGGACCGACGGGGTTTTGACCAAGCAGTTCGAGGACACTTTCTTTGCTTTCAAGGCTCAGCTCGTGGCCTTTGTCGAATATCTCAAAACAGGTAACCTCCCATTCTCTTTCGAAGAGACAGTTGAACTGATGAAGATCGTTATCGCTGGTATCAAAAGCCGTGAGGAAGGGAACCGTCGTGTCGCGCTTTCGGAGGTCGCCAATGGGAGTTCTTGAAAAGTTTTCGCTTGCTGGAAAGGTTGCTCTCGTTACGGGAGGAGCCGGTCTTTATGGCCGTCAGGTTGTCGAGGCGATGGCCGAGGCGGGAGCCAAGACCTATGTCGCCTCACGGAACCTTTCCAATCTGGAGGAACTTGCCAAATCCCTTGGCGAAAAAGATCTTGAAATCCTCCCAAAGAAACTGGATCAGGGTTCGGAAGAATCCGTAGAGGGGCTTTTAAAGACTCTTCTCGACGAAAACGGGCGTGTGGACATCTTAATCAACAACGCGGTTCTTCGTCCGATGTCGGGGTGGGATGGTCCCGTATCTCAATTCGAAGAGAGCATGCGAGTCAACGCCACCGGGATCTTTTTGATGACCCGCGCCTTCGGCAACCAGATGGCGGAACAGGGGGGCGGGAGCATTGTGAATGTGGGTTCGATGCAAGGAATGATCGGTCCCGATTTCACCCTATACGAAGGACTGGGTTGGGAGATTCCACCCGATTATTTTTTCCATAAGGGGGGAATGCTCCAGATGACTCGTTATGCCGCGAGCAAACTGGGCCCCAAGGGAGTTCGGGTGAACACCATCAGTCCGGGCGGGTTTTATAACGGACAGGAAGAAGTGTTTGTGGAACGTTACAACAAGCGGACTTTTTTGGAGCGAATGGCCGATGGAGAAGACCTCAAGGGAGTCGTCGTCTTTCTCGCCTCGGATGCCTCCGCTTACATCACCGGGGCCAACATCCCTGTCGATGCGGGATACACCGCGAAGTAAGACCGGGGTGGTCAGTCGATCGGTGCACCTTCTATTAAAACTCTCCTCAGTCCCAACATCATCGAGATGGCGTGTTGGACATAATCGATGCGGACATGGGGATCTTCCAGACTTTTCTTGATCCCGCCCAATGATTCCGGGGGGTTGGGATAGTTTTGGGATTCCTCTTTCCGAATCTGACAACTCATCACAAATCGTGCAATCAGTTCGAGACTCTTTTGGTACTCCTCTGTCGAAGAATTGTTTCTTCCCGCCAAGTTGATCATCGCCGCAAGCGCCTCTCCCCGGATTGAACAAGGGGTGCTCCTGGGAGGTGTGTAGAAAGTTCCAGCCCACTCCGGTTTTGAGAATTTGGGTCCCCGCTGCTTCAAGAGAATCGCGCCCGCGATCTTCTTGGCTTGTTCCAGGTATCGATCGTCGTGAGTCAGTTCGTGCAGCTCGTTGAGCGCCATCAGGAACCAGTGATCGTGAGGGAGATCCTCCAGCGTTTTCCCCTTGTCGCGGACATCGATCAACCAGTCGGCCCCTTGAGTGGCGACTTTCAGATACTCGGGATCGGGGTCGAGTTGATACAATCGACAGAGGCTGAGGATCGCTTCTCCCGGATAATACATTGAAACGAATTTGACCTTGTCCGGTTCTCCATAAAAGTATTTCGATTCGAACTGCCCAGCATCGTCCTGCATGAACCGGATGAAATGAAAAAACTCACGGCAAATCGGCCTCCAGTTTGTATCGGCCGTGAGAGATTCATATTTACACAACGCGATTGTCGCCAGTCCCGCGCCCCCCAACTTGGCCTCCTGGTCCGGTGACACGATGGTTAGAAAATCTGCTTCGAGATCCTCGGGCTTCGGGCCACGAGTTCGGGTGAGCAACCACTCCAATCCCAGTTTACCGGCCTCGAGATAAGTGGCGTCTTCGGTCACCTCATAGAGTTCCAAGAGCGAGTAACAAGTTCCGGCATGTCTCAACAGGTTATAGGAGGAGGAGTAATCGTCGCGATCCGGGTAGTAGATGTAATGAAAACTTCCATCAACATTCTGATGTCTGACAAGATAGTTTCCGCCCTCTATGGCTGCCGCGAGAAGAGACTCAGGTGAGGGTTGTTCGCACCTTGCTGGTAGGGAAAGAATAAGGAACAGAATTGAGAAAATGAGGAGGAACCCTTGAATCGGGGGTGCGTACCGTGTGACATCACCCCCGATTGTTAAAGGATCATTTTCGTTCCGAGGAGAGAGAGTCCCCTCAATCATGGTTAAGCGACCTTGTTTCTCAGTGTCCCAATCTTTTCGATCTCGACTTCGTATTCGACCCCGGATTTTAACAGGAGTTTCGGCTCGCGAGCCCAGCCCACTCCCTCGGGCGTCCCAGTCAAAATCACCGTGCCCGGCAGGAGTGTCGTATCCTGCGAACAAAATTCGATCAATGTCTTCACATCGAAAATCATGTCATCCGTGTTGGAGTCTTGGACAGTCTCTCCATTGTATCTGCCTTGAATTCGGAGAGAGTTCGGATCCGGGATTTCGTCGCTGGTGACCAGAAACGGGCCCATGGGGGCGAACGTGTCGAAAGCCTTCCCTCGGACCCATTGAGATCCCCCTTTTACAGCTTGCCAGATCCGAGCCGAGACATCGTTGGCGCAGGTATACCCGAGGACATGATCGAGGGCATTCTCTTGGGTGGCGTTCAAACAGGTTTTTCCTATGACGATGACCAGCTCCGCTTCATAGTCGACTTCATCCTCGCAAACCTTCGGAATCTTGATGGGTTGCTCATGGCCGATGGCCGCGCCGAGGTTTTTCATGAAAAGGATGGGATATTTGGGCACCTCCGCGCCACTCTCTTCGGCATGGGCTTTGTAATTCGCTCCGATGCACATGATGACGGTGGGATCTACCGGAGGGAGCCACTCTTTGGCGTTGACTTTTTCGTTGGATATATGTGGCGCATCGAGTATGTTCCCCTCGATTCGCATCAGATTTCCATCTTGCTCGGCCACGGTCACTACCGCGCCCTTCTCATTCAATACACGTGCAATTCTCATTGTTTACCTCTCGCAATAATCATTGGGGTTGAAGACTCAGGAACCCTGAGGTTGGCACCATTTGACAAGAGTTTCAATCCATCTTGGGTGGGTGTTCATACAGGGGATCATTTCGTATTCCTCGCCACCAGCCTCAAGAAAGGTCGCGCGCCCTCTGATTCCAATTTCCTCCAATGTTTCGAGGCAATCGGAAACAAAAGCGGGGCAGAGAACCAGCAATTTCTTGATCCCTTCCCCGGGGAGACGAGCCAACTCCAGATCGGTGTACGGTTTCAGCCAGGGTTCGCTTCCCAAGCGCGACTGGAAGGAAACAGAGTATTTGTCCTTGGGGATACCCGCCTTTTCGACAAACAGCTCGGTTGTTCTAAAAACCTGATGCCGATAACAGGTTTTATGCGCCTCCGAGGGAACATTGCAACAGTCCTCCACGATCATGCAGTGCGATTGGGTGGGGTCTGCGGTTTTCATATGACGCTCCGGGAGGCCATGGTAACTGAAGAGGATGTGGTCGTAGTCTTTCGCGAGGTAGTCACGGGAGTTTTCCACCATGGCCTCGATATAATCGGGGTCATCATAGAAGGGAGGTTGGACTTTCAGTTTTATCTGTGGAGCGATTCGTTTCAGCTCTCTTTCCACCTCCACCACAGCCGTTTCATAACTCGATCCCGCGTAATGCGGATAGAGCGGTATTAAGAAGATCTCCTCAAGATCCATCACTTGTGTCATCAATTCTCGGATTCCCGCAGCAGTAGAGGGGTTCCCGTAACGCATTCCTAATCCGACAGGGCCTTCCACCTGTTTGGCGACTGCTTCTTTCACCTCTTGGCTAATAACCACAAGGGGTGACCCTTCATCGGTCCAAATCGTCTTGTACGCTTCGGCAGATTCTCTTGGGCGGCGCGGAAGGATGAAGCAGCAGACCACGAATTTGCGAATGAGGTAGGGAGAGTCGATCACTCGTTCATCCATTAAGAACTGATGGAGGTAACGTCGGACATCCCGGACGCTGGTGGAATCGGGGGACCCAAGGTTCACCAGCAGAACTCCACGTTTCGTTAAATCTGAAGTCATTTCGAGCGTTGTAACTTTCGGATATTCAAATCAAATTTTCCAGTAGGCTATTCAATTCCGGTCAAGCAGGTGCTTCAAAGCTTCCTCGAGTTGTGGATGTTGAAATTCGAATCCTGATTCCTCTAATTTCTTCGGTAATACTCGAGTACTGGACAGAACCAAAGCCTGAGCGGCCATCTTACCAACGACCCATGAGAGAGCGAAAGAGGGGACAGGTAATAGAGTGGGACGGTTTAGGACTTTGCCAAGTGTTTTTGTCCATTCGTTGTTTGTGACAGGGTTTGGCGAGACCAGATTGACCGGACCCCGTATTTGATCGTCCTTCAGGCAATGTTCGATGGCGTTGATGGCATCCTCAATACCGATCCAACTCATATACTGCGTGCCATCCCCGACACGGCCTCCCAACCCCAATCTAAAGGGGGTCAGAATCTTTTCCAATGCGCCACCTTCCGTAGAAAGAACCACTCCAAACCGTAGGTTGACTGTCCGGATACCTTTCTCAAGAGCAGCGCTGCACGACTCTTCCCACTCTTGGCTAACCTCCGCCAAAAAATCGTCCCCCGGATCGCTATGTTCATCCAGGATTTCATCCCCACGCGATCCATAATACCCAATTGCCGAGGCACAAACAAAAGTTAT
>JAJDBZ010000501.1 GCA_029261095.1 Candidatus Omnitrophota bacterium
CGGTCCGCGATTCGTGTGGCAGGTTCGGCGGTTGCTGAGGGGCTTGGCCGTGTGGCTGATGACGAATCGATTGATGAATTGAGATATCAACAAGACAAGGAGATTCTAAGCAACCAGAGTCAAATCGATCTAACACTACTGAGGAATGAACAGCAGGCGGAGGCCCAGATTCTCGAACTCGAAGCCCTAATGAGAAACCTGAACGCTCTTGAAAACGAAATTTTCAATCGCCAGGAAGTCGTGCGACAGTCTTCAGGAAGATATCTCGCCTCCATCGCGAGGGGGCAGCGTCTCCTAGAGGATCGCACGAGGTTCCGTCAACAGACTGCCTCCCTGATCTCCAACCTTCGATACAAGGATATGGCTTTTAGGGTCTTCAGGAACGACGCACTTCAAAAATTTCGTGCTCAATTCGATCTCGCGGTGAAATACATCTATCTTGCCGCTAAGGCGTACGATTACGAGACAAATCTACTCGGGTCCGACTCACAATCCGGAGAAGAGTTTTTCACTGATATCGTTCGAGAGCGAACTATTGGCCAGATTCAGAACGGCCTCCCCATCGTTGGCGGAGGCTTGGCGGATATTCTGGCCCGTCTGAGCCAGAATTTTTCCGTACTCGAAGGTCAACTTGGCTTCAATAACCCGCAAACAGAGACCAGCCGGTTCTCCCTGCGGCGGGAACTCTTCCGAATCAGCAACACTCGTTCCGCCTCTAATGCCAACTGGCAACAGGTGCTCGAACTCCATCGTGTCGACGACCTCAGGACGCACGAAGAGTTTCGAAACCTTTGCGATCCTCTCCAAGTGATTGTGAACTCCCCACTTCCTCAACCGGGAATAGTTCTTCCATTCGAAACCACCATCCAGAACGGGTTGAACTATTTCGGTTGGCCGCTCACCGGAGGAGACAGCAATTTCTCCACTTCTAATTTTGCCACAAAGATTCGGTCAGTGGGAATCTTCTTCAGCAACTACAACAACACGGCCAGCGAATTCGGATTGACACAAACACCTCGGGTCTTCCTGGTTCCCGCGGGGGCGGATGTGATGCGTGTACCGACAGTCGATGCTGGGGAGCCGCGTGAATGGTTCCTCACCGATCAAGTCATTCCTGTCCCATTCCAACTCAATCGGTCAGTCCTTGAGGGAAACAGAGGGTGGTTACCCGGTATTGATAATTTCAATCAGAGTGCAAGCCTAGGAAGACCGCGACGAATCGGTGATTTCAAGGCCTTTCATGACGGTCTCGGGTTTGATGAGAATGAGGTGATTTCTGACAGCCGACTCATCGGACGTTCGGTCTGGAACACTCGATGGCTCCTCATCATACCGGGCAGTTATCTCTTCTCGGACGCCGATCTCGGTTTGGATCGGTTCATTCGTGGCGGCGGGAATCCGGGAGACGGCATCACGGACATCCAACTGCTGCTCCAGACCTACGCCTACGCGTCCGGAAAATCGAAGGAGTGAGAGACCAGTCCATGCTGGTTTTACAATCCATGAAATTCCTTCGAACAGATCCATTGCACCGGGCTATAGTCTTATTGACCCTGCTCCTTTTTCCACCTGCCTTCGCGGTCGACAAGAGCGGGGTCAAACCGACCTCAATCTCGCTGCCGAGTGGACCAGGTTCGATCGAGGGCCTCGGGTCCGACTTCGAACCCCATTTGAACACAGGCACCTCCAGCTACAATGTCCCCATTTCTCTCCCTGGTGGGACGGCGGGTCACAGCCCCTCTTTTTCCCTCAGTTATGAAGGCGGCTTCGGGAACAGTTCGATGGGGATCGCATGGTCTCACTCTATGTCCTCGATTCGCAGGCAGTGTTCTAAAGGGATCCCCCGGTACGAGCCGAATGGGTTCGATGATGATTTCGACGGACTAACCGACGAGGCCGATGAAGCGGATCGGTTTCTCGATCCATCTGGAGAGGAACTTGTTCTAATGGACAACGGGATCTATTACCCGGAGAACCAGGAACAGTTCATCCGTTGGCGCCACATTACCACCGAGGGAAAAAACTATTGGGAGGGGCACCTTCCGAGTGGGGTCATCCAGGAGTTTGGATTGACCGATGCGGCACAAGTGCGAGAAGGGGACCGTCTCTACAAGTGGTGCTTGGAACGGATCACCGACACCAACGGAAATGTCATTGAATACGACTACTCGCGGTTTCCCGGATCCGACAATCAGATCTATTGCAGCGCGATCCGATATGGCCCCGGCGCTCCTCCTTGGAACGCCTTTTATATGGCGACGCTCACTTACGAGGATCGTCCGGATGTCCTCGACGACTACAGAAGTGCCTTCCTTATCCGCACCGGCAAGCGACTCAAGCAAATCGATATTGCTTTACAAGGCGACCTCCCCTCCGGTCATTTAGTGGGGGATATCAACTCCGATACGATCGACGATGCCCTCATCAGGAGATATCTCCTCGATTATGAGACCCACCCCCATTGGTCGCTTCTCTCCAAAGTGACCCTCATCGGTGCGGATGGTGTGAGTTCCCTTCCCTCCGCTGAGTTCGAGTATGGTGTACAAGAACAACCTCGAGTCGTCTCAGCGGCAGATGCTGTAATCGGAACAAAAAGCGAACCTCTCAAAGTCATGGATAACGACTTTGTCGATCTCATCGATATCAACGCCGACGCCCTCCCGGATATCCTTCGTACTGAATTGGACGGCCAGCATCTTGCCTACCTGAACCAGGGAGTCCGGGTTGAAGACGGAGATCAGTACATCCAGTGGGGCCCACCGCAGAATGTGGATTCCAGCGCCAATGGCGATCTGGCACTGACTCGGAACCTTGTGGAAGAGGAGGTATCGCTCACCGATGTGGATGGGGATGGCCTGGCGGATCTGGTACTGAACTCACAGATCAATCCGCGGTACTACAGGAATTCAGGCGATGTCTCATGGGGGGAGACCAAGATCATCCAGATTCGAGACGGAGAGGAATTCCCCCCCGCCCCCAAATCCGACCCCGCCGCCCCAACCGTCGATCGGAATTTCGATAAGGACATTGACATAATCCGTCCCATTTCCGGCGGATACCAAGTCTGGTACAGCCTCGGTCCAAGGCGGTCCGACAGTCCAAATACACACCGGTACAGCTCAAAAGTCCTGACCCCCGGAGCATCCCACGAAGGGGCCCTGCTTCGGTTCGCCGATGAACTCGGGAATGTAGTTCCCGGGATGACTCTCGCGGATCTCAATGGCGACCGGGTGACCGATGTGGCTCGTATCCGACCAACCTCTCTGATCTTTGCCCCGAGCCAAGGTTACGGAAACTACGCCGAAAGCATCGTGATGGAGATTCCGACTGACAACGGTTTCGGTCATGACGAAGGATTCGCCGCGCTGACTCAGACGGGACTCGGAAAGGCCGAGTTAATCGACATCACCGGCAATGGTCTCGCCGATCTGGTCGTTCGCGGCGAAGGTTTTCGCGAACTCTGGTACTGGATCAACCTTGGCAACTGCACCTTCGACCGGAGGAGGATTGTCACCCAACTCCCGACCGCCTTTTCCAACCCCGAACCGGAGATCCGTTGGGCCGACCTCAATGGCAACGGCACCGACGATCTGGTCTACTCCGACTCCGAACTCGAACCCGGACAGAAACTGCGTACGATCGATTTAGGATTGTTGGTCAACGGAGACCCTTGCCCTTTCTTGATGACGGCGCTGACCAATGGAATTGGGAAGCGTATGGAAATGACTTACCGCCCCTCCACAGGCTTTGTTGTTGACGATCTTTTAAGAGGCAACCCTTGGACACGCCCGGTTCCCAACACCTCAATCGTCGTAACCCGAATCACCACGTTCGATGGCTTGGGAAACGATTATGAAACCGAATTCAAGTATCATGATGGATTCTACGATGGTTTGGAAAAGGAGTTTCGGGGGTTTACGCGGGCTGAACAGATCGATGTCGGGGATGAGAGGCAGCCCACTCTGGTTACGGAACACCGATTCGATGTCGGAGAAGAAAACGAATCCCTTAAGGGGAAATTGCTCGTTACCGAGAAATCGAATGTGTCAGGCGAGATCTTCTCGCGAGTTGAGAACGAATGGGATGTAAGGACGTTATACGAACCGCAAACACTCCCTGATGATCTTCTGGCTCCAGACACTGTAAGGTTCCCATTCATGGAAAGGACCAGGGAAACGCTTCTGGAGGAGCCAAGCGGAGCCACTGAAACTGTCGTTCTCGAGTTGGAGTATGGGTTTGACGACTACGGAAATGAAGTCTATAGCGGCGATTTTGGGCGAGTCATTTCCGGCGATCGGATGGCGGGTGAAGACGAGAGAGTAACCTGGTCGGTCTTCACCGCGACGCCCGAGTCGAAGATTTGGAATCTTCCGGTCGAAACTGTTACTACCGACGCCGGTACCCCCCCCCAAATCATCAACCATGGTCAACACTTCTACGATGGTTTTCCATTTGTTGGATTGCCCTTGAGAAGTGCGGTAATGGGGAATGTCACTCGCGGAAGAAGCTGGGTGGGACCTCCAAACGCACCCCAACCTCCCGAACCGCTGCCTCCCTTCGAAGAGCGTTTCCTAGACGTGGTAGAGACCGATGATCACTCCTATCAATTCGAGGTGTGGGATTCAGAGGGTAACCCAATCTCCGACACCCAAGACCATTGGATCGAAAAGACCCGAACGGAATATGATGTTTATGGGAATCCGACCATGACGGTCAATGCTCTTGGTGAGATCGTCAATGGCGCACCCGATCCGGAACGGGGGCATTTCTATCGGGTGGTGTACGATTCCGCTTTGCACCTCTACGCCACCTCCGAGCATATCGGCGTGGGAAACGGTAAGACTCTCTCGGCCACGGTCGAGTATGACCTGGCCTTTGGGAGTATATTGAACAGCTTGGATTTCAATGGGAATCGAACCCTATACGGATACGATGTCTTCGACCGATTGGTGAGTACGGTTGAACCCGGAGGAGATCCAGAGGAAACATTGGATGCCCCCACGATCGCGTTTGAATACGTTCTGGCGCAACCCGTCGACCTGGGAGGTTCGACTGGATTTGTCAATTCGATTAGGACCCTCCAACACGAGAGATTTGGAGACCCGACTGCCTATCACGAAAGTATCGGTTTTTTTGATGGGTTGTCGCGCCCTATCATGGAAAAAGAGGAGGGAGAATCGGAAGACAAAACGATCGTTCGGGGACTGACCCTCTTTGGAGAAAGAAAATTTGCCGATCGGCAAATCCTTCCGTTCTTTTCCGATGCCGGGCTAGATTTCGAGAATGTCCAAACCCCGGACTGGGTAGGGAAATTTCTCATCGAGGGTGTGGAAGAATCTATGTCATTGGATGAGGCGCCCGCCAACACCAATTTTTGCGATGCCACAGGAAGGCAAATCAAAAAGGAATTGCCAGATGGCGCTATGGCACAAACGCTTTTTCTTCCTTTACAGGAAATTCATTCGGACGAAGAAGATACAAGACCCGAATCGAAACATTTCCAAACCCCCACTCGGCATGTCTACGATGGTTTGAGGAGATTGATCGAGGTTCATGAAACCTCTCGTCTGTCTGACCGAGGAGAGACGATTGATGAGGTTGTGACCTGGAGAACGAAGTACACCTACGATCTCCGGGATAACATCACCCAAGTTTTGGACAGTCAGAACAATGCCAAGAATTTTGTCCACGATGGAATCAACCGAACGGTTTACATCGATGAGCCGAATCGAGGGCGGATGTGGTATTTGTACGACGACAACTCAAATATTCTCCAAACAGTTGACGCCAAAGGTCAGAGTATCGCTTACACCTATGATGGGGTCGATCGAGTGTTGACCGAGGACTACCTTGACGAGGCGAAACAATTTTCGGCGGGTTATCGCTTCGACCCCAGCGAGCCATTGTCGAAAGACAATCGCGCCGACGTTGTCTACTGGTACGACGATCCAATGGAGAGTTTCAGTTTCGAGACTCAAGGAGAGCGATCGGCGGTCAACGCACAGGGAAGGCTGTCATGTGTTTGGGACTTGGCCGGCGAGGAACATTTCTCTTACGATGTCCGCGAGCGAGTCGGTTGGGTGGTGAGGAAAATCCATGACCCACGAACAGGTCTACTAACCCCATTCCTCTCCGAAACTTTCTACGACCCTATGGATCGTCTGGTTCACCAGGTTTTCCCAGATGGGGATTCCATCCGGTACGAATACAATTCCCGTTCGCTCCTTGAAGGGATTCATGGTGGACCTTTGAATTCACCATCGTTGAATCCCTCCATCATCAATAACATTGACTACATTCCCTCCGGGCAGGAGGGGTTCTGCGAGTATGGAAATGGCGTAACCAACAAGATGGGCTATGACCTCCGTCTGAGATTAAACAGCATCGACACAGTGAGTGGTGGGAACACCATCCTCGATTACCAGTACACATTTGATGGTGTGTCGAACGTTCTCCGAATCGACGATCAAAGGCCGAACAGTGCCTTCTCCGAAGGAAACAAGGTCAGGAACACCCAGACTTTCGAGTATGACAATCTGTACCGTCTTAATTCGGTTTCCTACTCTCCAAACCGTCCAAGTAGACCTGAAGTAGTCGAGACGCGCATCGACTATCGCTACGACCGTATCGGCAACATGGTGTTTAAATCATCAAACCCACCGACTCAGGACCGCAAAGACCGATCAATCAAAATCGCTCAGGACATCGATTTGGGAATCCTCAGCTTTGGCGGTCCAGCTGGTTCAAGCGATCGGGTTGGCAGAGCTCCGGAGGAACCTCCCGGGCCTCATGCCCTTACATCGACCGAGTCCGGTGAGGAGTTCACGTATGATTCTAATGGAAATCTAGAAGAATTCCGTGGAATGCGTCTCACATGGGATTACGAAGATCGATTGATCAAGGCGGAGAATGACCATATCCGCGCCGAATACATCTACAATTCGGCGGATCGCAGAAGTATTAAGAGAATTTGGATGGCCCAGGAAAACGGCGCTTTCGATATTGCGCCTACGACGACAACGGTCTATGTAAACAAGTCCTTCGAAGTTCGAGAGTTCGACCAACCGATTAAGTATATTTGGCATGGGGAATCGCGAGTAGCCAAGGTAACGGGTTCCCTCGACCGATCGGCGATACGGGTGCAACGTGTTCGATTGTTCGAGGGATGGAATGTCTTTACGGTCTTGGTGGATAGCGAGGATCTGACAGAACAGGTAGTGGCTCAACTCGACAGCATTCTTGGGGATTCGGATGTTGTCGGACAACGGTGGGACCCTGAGAGCAACCAATATCTTTCGATCGGTAGGGAGGACACTCTTCAACAAGGGGATGTGATCTGGGTTCAGGTGACAAACGATTCCCATTTGTACCTTGAAGGGCTTCATGATGGTATCAGTGCTAGAGGACCTCCCTTTGAGAACGGATGGATAGCCTCATCCGCCTTCGAATCCCTTTACATCGGAAAACCTGTACCGACGGGAATTGCGGAAATCTGGTATTACGACGCCGAAGCGGATCTATGGCGGTCTCGTTTTTCTGGAGAGGTTTCCTACGTTCCGGCTACGGCTCCGAAATTCCTTGGCCCTGGAAGTGCTGTCTATGTTCTTGGCCAAGATGAGTTGAGCCTCGGGAGCCCCGTCCCCAACTCTGGAATTCAATTCTACCATCAGGATCATCTTCAGTCCTCGAACATCATTGCCGATTCGGCTGGCGAGGTCCTTGAGGAAACGGTCTTTTATCCATTCGGCGACCCGAGAAACAAGTACACCTCGGTATCCGCCCGCAAACTCCCCTCCTCAAAATACCATTTCAATCAAAAAGAGCTCGATAAAGAGACCGGACTTCATTATTTTGGGGCAAGGTATCTGGCCGGAGCCTTCGGTCGATTCACCCGAGTGGATACCGTCGCCACCATCCTTCCCAATTCGGCTCTCCTAAACCCGCAGACATTCAATGCCTATTCATACGCGGCCAACAATCCAGTTCTCTACAAAGATCACAACGGAGAGATCGCAGCTACCGCATCCTTCGCTCTCATTGGGGGAGTCGTTGGTGGAGTTGTCGGTGGCGTTATGGGCATCTACGAAGCGAAAAAAGCGGGACTCGGTTGGAAAGCGGGACTCAAGCGAGTCGCGAAGAGGTTCGGTATCGGTTTCGCAAAAGGGGCCGTTAAGGGCGCCATCGCCGGAGCGGCGGTCGACCTTGTCGCCGCGACGGCATTGACAGGAGGGGCGGCGGTCGCGGTCATCGCCGCAGGTGGTGCTGTGGGTGGAGTGGCGACCGGGGCAATAGGCAGTTACTTGGATCAACGGATGGAGGGAAAACAACACAAGGATGTCAGCTGGAAGAAGGTGGGGTACTCGGCGGCATTGGAAGGGGGCATCGGCGCGGTAAGTGGAACATTCTCAGGTCTCGGAGCCGCTTTCCCCAA
>JAJDBZ010000502.1 GCA_029261095.1 Candidatus Omnitrophota bacterium
GCTTCCACCCGAACAGCAAGCGGAGGTCGCGTTACGAATTGCAACAATGGACCAAACCGCACCCGAGATTACCCGAGAAGTGGAAAGGGTCCTGGAGCGAAAGATCGCGACCGTTCTTTCGCAAGAATTCACTATGGTTGGGGGTGTCGAAGCCCTAGCCGAACTCCTGAATCGTGTGGATCGAACGACAGAACGGTCTATCATGGAGACGATTGAGGCTGAGAACGCCGAGTTGGCCGATTCTGTAAAGAAACTGATGTTTGTTTTCGAAGACATTGTCCTTCTCGACGACCGTGCGATCCAGCAAGTTCTCAAAGAAGTCGACCAGAAAGAGCTGGCAATGGTCATGAAGGGATCCTCGGAAGAGGTTTCGGAGAAGGTCTTCTCGAACATGTCGGCCAGAGCGGCTGAAATTATCAAGGAAGACATGGAATTCATGGGGCCAGTCAGACTCAGACAAGTGGAAGAAGCCCAACAGCGGGTGGTTTCGATCATCCGGCGCCTCGAAGAATCCGGAGAAATCACCATCACGCGAGGCGAAGAAGACCTCGTTGTTTAAGGGTGACAAGGATTCCATCGCCTTCTGGAATACGATACACACTGTCTGAAAACGGAGATATTTGCCCCATAAAAGACGATTGATGGGTTATTTTTTCTATGGAATCTACAAGAAGGATACTTAAAGCACCTGTCATCCGGCCCTCAATTCGAGTCGAAGACCCTGCACAAGTAGAAAAGCGCAGGGGCCAAGAAGTGGAAGATATTGTCGAAAAAGCCCGGAAAACGGCGGAAAAGATACTTGCAGACAGTTTTGAGGCCATCCGGAAAGAGCGAGAAGCCTTCAAGGCTGAAAAGGCGGGGTCGCTTTCCCAACTCGAACAGAAAAAGACATCTATCCTGGCGGAGTATGAAGCTGAGGCCGTTAAGCGAGCGGAGGAACTGATTTCGCAGGAGTTTCGGCCCAGGGTGCAGGCCAGCGTAGAGGCGTTTGAGGCGCTTGTGCGGCGCACCGAAGAGGTCTTGGCCGAAACCCTGGATAATCATAGCAATGAAGTGGTGGACCTTGCGTTGGCGCTCACAGCGAAGATCGTGGACCGCATTTCGGACCAAGACAAAGAGCTGGCGAAAAGGACGACACTTAAATGCATCGAAGCGGCCCGAGAGCGGCAAGAGATGATAATTCGGGTAAATCCGGGCGATTTGGAGGCTCTTGAGGGTTTCAAGATGGAGCTCATAGAGAGATTTGATGATCTGAGAAAGATCAGGGTGGAAGCGGATCGACGCGTTGATTGTGGAGGAGCCTGGATCGAGACTCCGACCGGGTTTATCGACGGGAGAATTCGCTCACAATTGGATGAACTCTTTGCCTCCGTGCTACCAGATACCGAGAACCCACAACGGCGAAAAGAGGTAAATCTCAAAGAAAATGCACCTGATGACCCGAACGAGGCCAGTCCGAACGAATGATTGAGTTGAAGAATGTGAGCCTGACTTTCGGGCATCAGACGATACTAGAAGATGTTTCTTGGAAGCTGAACGATGGTGAGCGGGTGGCCATTGTCGGAAAGAATGGTGCCGGGAAATCGACTCTCATGAAACTAATGGCGGGATTGATTCTTCCAGACGAGGGGGAAATATCCACTACCGGTAAAAGCACCGTGGGATATCTGGAACAAGATGTGACCTTGAAACCAGGCCGAACGGTGTGGGAGGAAGCCCTTGAAGGCAAAGATGAAATCCTCTCGCTCGAACGGGAAATGCGGAAATACGAGGAGATATTATCGAATCTGGATGGAGACTCCGAGGACTTGGATCGTCGTTTGAACCGGTACTCTCAGCTTCAACACGAATTTGAAGAAAAGGGTGGTTATAAAGCTGAAAGTGAGGCAGGCGCGATACTTTCCGGACTAGGGTTTCATAAGGATCGATGGGAAGAACCTACTGAGAACTTCAGTGGGGGATGGCAGGTACGTTTGCACTTGGCAAAGCTCCTCCTACGAGGACCAGACGTGCTCTTGCTCGATGAACCGACGAATTACCTGGATTTGGAGAACATTCAATGGGTTGAAAGTTTTATTCGCGAATATCCGGGAGTGGTGGCTCTTGTGAGTCATGATCGTGCCCTGATGAACAATGTCGTGAATCGAGTTTCAGAAGTCTCAATGAAGAAAATTGCCGATTATAAAGGGAATTATGATTTTTACCTTGGAGAGAGGGAACTCCGCTACGAACTCTTAGAAAACGCCGCCAAGAACCAACAGAAGAAAGTTCGCCAGACCGAACGGTTTATCGAAAGATTCAAAGCAAAATCGACCAAAGCCTCCCAGGCACGAAGTCGAATGAAGCAGCTGGAAAAGATGGAGATCATCGAAATGCCACGCGAGGACGCCGCAGTGCGTGTCATCCTGCCGAAGGTTCCTCGTAGTGGCAAGGAAGTTGTCCGGATAAAGGAGGTTTCCAGGACCTACGAAGGACGTCAGATTTTCGAACCCTTCACGGGGACCTTCTACCGTCAAGATCGAATAGCCCTGGTTGGCGAAAATGGGGCCGGAAAATCAACATTGATGCGGGCCATCGCTGGCCAGGACGATGGATTTGAGGGCAAGGTCGAGATCGGAACCTCTGTATTTCCAAGATATTTTGCACAGGATCAGATCGGGAGCCTCGTTCCGGAAGCCACGGTTCTTGCCGAGGCTGAAAGCGAAGCCCCCGCAGAGTGGGTATCGCGGGTCCGTGACTTCTTGGGGTCCTTCCTTTTTCGTGGTGACGATGTTTTCAAGAAGACCACGGTCCTTTCAGGAGGCGAGAAAAGCCGACTCTGTCTTGCCAAGATCCTTTGTGGCACGGCGAACCTGTTACTCCTCGATGAACCGACCAACCACCTGGATTTAGTGACCAAAGAGCGATTGCTAAAGGCATTGGACCAGTATGAGGGCACGATCGTTTTTGTTTCGCACGACCGGTATTTCCTTCGAGGTTTGGCGACTCGGATCATAGAGATCGAAGACGGCGTCGTGAATGATTATCCCTGGGGATATGATGACTATCTCTGGTGGAAGACCGAAAACTCGACCGAAGGTACAGAGGCATGATCGAGGTCCCAAAGGTCCCATGGCCACTCTTTCGAGAGCGATTGAACGGCAGCGAAACGATACGTCAGAATGGGCGCATCGAAGAGATTATTGGACTGGTCATTGAGTCCCGGGGCCCAGCGGGAAGTGTTGGTGATCTTTGCAGGATTCATACGAATCGCTCGAAGGAACCACTCCCCGCAGAGATCGTGGGTTTTAGGAAGGGCCGCACACTCCTGATGCCTCTCGGAGAGATTACGGGAGCCTCGCCTGGCGATGAGGTCGTTTCAGCGGGTGAAGCGAACCGAGTCCCGGTATGTGAAAGTCTTTTGGGGCGAGTGATTGATGGACTGGGATCCCCCATGGATGACTTAGGGCCCCTTATCAGCACCGATCGAGTCAATCTGCTCAATAGTCCCACAGAAGCGCTTCAGAGGAAAAGAGTAACCAATCCCCTTTCTACAGGAATTAAGTCAATAGATGGCATGGTGACCCTGGGGGAGGGGCAACGGATGGGGATATTTGCAGGTAGCGGAGTAGGTAAGAGCACGCTTCTAGGGATGATAGCAAAATATACCCACGCGGATGTCAACGTTGTCGCATTGGTGGGAGAACGCTCTCGGGAAGTCAGAGAGTTTATCGAGCGTGACCTGGGCGAAGAGGGGTTAGAGCGAAGCGTTGTAGTGGTGGCGACAAGCGACCGATCATCTCTGGTCAGGATTCGAGCCGCACTCCGAGCAATGGCTATTGCTGAATGGTTCCGAGACCGTGGTAAACGCGTGATGTTCATGATGGATTCAGTGACGCGTTTAGCGATGGCCCAGCGTGAAGTGGGGCTAGCAATCGGAGAGCCCCCAACCACAAGAGGTTTTACGCCGTCTGTATTTACGATGTTGCCGAAGTTTCTTGAAAGGTGCGGCACGAGTACCGGCGAAGGGAGTATCACTGGATTAATAACGGTGCTTGTTGAAGGCGATGACATGAACGAGCCTATCAGCGATGCAGTCCGAGGAATCCTCGATGGCCACATTGTTTTGAGTCGTCGTCTTGCGGATCGGAACCAGTTTCCAGCAGTGGACGTGTTAAGGAGTATTTCTCGAGTCGCGAATGATGTGATAGATGGACGTCATCAGGCTGCGGGAGCGATGATTCGCGGTAGGCTGGCGAGCTATGAGGAGATGGAAGACTTGATCAATCTCGGAGCCTATCGCCAGGGGACCAACCCGGAAGTGGATTTAGCCATCCAGTCGAAACCCCATATCGACTCCTTCCTGAAGCAATCACGTGAGAAGGGGTACGAGTTCCAGCACACGAGGAATCAACTCGTCGAACTGGCCGGAGGAGAAAGCGAGGGATCCTCATGAGACGCTTCGATTTTAGATTGGAGAAATTGCTTCGACTTCGAAACCACCTTGAGAAACTGCAGCAGTTAGAGACTCATGAGAATGAACATCGCGTTGTAAGTCTGATTGAGGCTGAGACGATGCTCAGTGAGCAACGTCAAGCCACCTCAGCTTCATTGGCCCCCGTTCGAGGAGCCAGGTGGAAAGGCCAAGAACAAAAGGAAAAGATTGACTATCTGGTTGATTTAGAGGCTAAATCAGTGGGAACGCAGCAATCAAGAGTGGAAGCCGAAGAGAAGCTTGTTCAATCACGAGAGCAGCTCGTCGAAAGGGCGCGGAACCGGAAGGTCGTTGAATCTTTGCGTACGAGAGAATTTGATAGGTGGCGTGATAGCGCCACCCGCGAGGAGAATGGCGAACTGGACGAGATCGGTCAGCGCATGCATCATCGGGAACGAGGCGCGGCGATGTTGACCGTCCTTCTCTTGGTTTTCGCTATAGGATTGGGGTTCTTGTGTTTTTCCACGTGGAACAATTGGTTGGGATCTGGTGATGTGGGTTATCCAATCATCCGGGCACCCTTTGATAGAATGGCTCAGGAACGTGTCGAAAAGGATCTTCTGACATTTCAAAACGACCAACGTGTTAGAAGACAGAAAATTGATCGAAACATTCTGGAATCACGAGGTGATGAATCCGAGATCATCGTTGAAGGACGAGAGCGTGAGGGTTTCAAGCGTACGTTGGAGAGAATTCGCCAGAAAGAGGAGGATCTTAGGAAGAAGGAAGACGATCTCAAGTCTCGTCAAGCAGCGATCGAACAGAGCCAAAGAGAATTGACAGCGGAGATAAGACGAAACAACAATTTGCTAAACCGGATATCCAGCACATTGGGCGAACTTCAAACATTGGAAGAGATTCGCACAAAGGAAATTTCGGAAGACCGTGCAGAGAGAATCGATGAACTGGCCGAGATGGTTCGCCGGCAGAAACCAGCGGATGCAGCGACCCTGTTATTAGCAGTCGCTTATCCAGACCCTCTAAATCCACTCGCTCCCCCTTTTCCCCCGGAAGAAAGTTTTGAAGGGCCCGATCTTGTTCTGGAGGTTCTTCAAAAGGTGCCGAGTGTCGATAGAGCCGAGATTATGAATAAGATGGTTCGAGAAAGCGCGGATAAATCTGCTATTCTATTTGATATGATGGACAATCCACGGACGGGTCTCGAACCCGAAACGACAACAGCCAAGCCATAGATTATCAGAATCAGCTTCATTTCCACGTGGAACATCGCGCCACTTATCCACAGTTTCAACACAATCTTGTCAAATCTACCAAAAGAGCATAAGTTACCTGTCCTTTGGCTGGGAGGACAGGTTTCCCTTGAGTGAAGAAACCCCAACTAATTCACAAACAAAAATCATTGCCGTCGCGAACCAAAAAGGTGGCGTGGGTAAGACGACCACGGTCATTAATTTGGCCGCAAATCTGGCTACCTCAGAAAAACGGACTCTCATTGTAGATTTAGACCCCCAATGCAACGCATCAAGCGGACTTGGGTTTGAGCCCACCGAAGAACCGACCCTCCTTGAAGTTCTCCTTGAGGAATCCGATGATCCGACCCTTCTTCCGTTCGAAACGATTCCCGGGCTTGAAGTCATCACAGGGAGTCCAGATCTGGTTGGAGCGGAAAAACTCCTCCCTGAAGGAAAAAAGGATCCTCTAAAAGCGGTGGATCGGATGTTGAACCGTCTACAAAGCCGCGTTGATCCCTATGATTTCATTTTCCTTGACTGTCCTCCTTCCCTGGGTATGTTGACCTTGAACGCATTTACGGCAGCCACTGACCTGATGATCCCAGTCCAAGCGGAATATTTTGCGCTAGAGGGTCTGACAAGCATCATGGAGTCGCTCGAAGTCGCGCAAACCCGTATGAATAAAGGACTTAACCTCTATGGTATCCTCATCACAATGATGGATTTGAGGACCAATTTGTCCAGACAGGTGGAATCGGAAATCAGGAAGCATTACGGCAAGAAGGTTTTCAAGACCACGATTCCAAGGAACGTTCGCCTTAGCGAAGCACCGAGTCACGCTCTGCCGGTGACTCTATATGATTTTTGGTCAAATGGGGCAAAGGCTTACATGGAACTCACAAAGGAGATAATGAGAAATGGCTCGTAAGGGATTGGGAAGAGGATTGTCTACGCTTTTAGGGGACCCGAAACAAGAGATCGAAGCGGAAGCGACAACCTATGAGGCTGAAGCATCCAACGAAGGGAATTCAACCCGGACGGCCGCATCCGGGCCCTCTTTACTGAAAACAAGTGTTATCGACCCGAATCCCTACCAACCTAGATCGGAGATGGGTGAAGAGGGTCTCGGGGAATTGACCCAATCGGTGAAGAACCACGGGATCTTGGAGCCGCTCCTGGTGCGACGAAGCCCCGATGACCCCGAACGGTTCCAACTAATAGCCGGTGAAAGAAGGCTTTGCGCAGCGAAGAACGCCGACCTGGAAGAAGTACCCGCTATTATTCGCGATTCAAAGGACCTCGAAATGATGGAAATCGCCATCGTTGAGAATGTCCAACGAGAAAACCTGAATCCAGTGGAAGAAGCCGAGGGGTACAAACGCCTCATGGCCTCGACTCGGGAGTCCGGGATCGAAATTGACCAGGAGAAGCTCGCCAACAAAGTGGGCAAGAGTCGAACTACCATTGCCAATCTGATGCGCCTTCTCGATCTTCCGGACTATGTCCAGGAAACCATCCGGAGCGGCGTGCTCTCTCAGGGACACGGAAAAATTCTCGCTGGACTCGACAACAAGGGTTGTAAGGAAGCCTGGAACTTCATCCTCAAAGAGGGCGCATCTGTGCGCGCGCTTGAAACCTATCTCAAAGGAAAGACGAAACGAGAGGAAAAGAAGCAGCCCCAGGAAGTAAATGGACAAGAGAAACCCGAAAAAGAAGACCCCGGGACAGTCCATCTCAAGAGTATCGAAGAGGCCCTTGGAGAAAGATTCCGAGCCAAAGTAAAGATCAACCAGAAAAAGAACCAGTCTGGATCAATCCAGATCAGTTTTTTCAATAATGAAGAACTCTCCCGCATCCTCGAGTCTGTTGATATAGAGTTATAAGGGAACTAATGCCGAGATTTCAAGGAATTTCCTACACACGACAAAACCTTCTTAACCTAACAGGTGATCTTCGGCAACTCGGTGGCATCACTCGTTCTCGCCTAAGCGACGGTCCCGGTAAGGATTCTGAAATTGCCCACATTCGGACGGGATCCGGGTTTGATCTCACCATCCTAATGGACCGAGGAATGGACATCTCATCGGCTTCCTATCAAGGCGCACCGCTGAATTGGGCGTCTCCTTCGGGAGATTCTCATCCAAGCCGTTACAACGACAGGGGACTCGGATGGTTGCGAACCTTTGCCGGCGGACTCCTCACCACCTGTGGGCTTCGTCAAATTGGATCCCCCTGTACCGATGAGGGCGAAGACCTCGGTCTGCATGGTCGCTATACATCGCTACCAGCCGAAAGAATCTCACACACTGAAAGCTGGAAAGACGAGAATTATGTCATGCGCCTCTCTGGGGAAATGCGCGAAGCGGTCATCTTCGGGGAGAATCTTCTGCTGCGACGCGAGCTCAAAGCGGTTCTCGGAGAACCTCGATTGCATCTCAAGGACACGGTAATCAACGAGGGGTCGCGACCTTCGCCGCATATGATCCTCTACCACTGCAATTTCGGCTTTCCATTACTCAGCCCGCAATCTCATCTTGAAACCCAGAACGAATCCGTTGAACCCAGAGACCCTCACCTCACAGACCCCGAGGGCCCGTTCCGGTTTAGCGAACCGACACAGGGTTATGAGGAGCGCGTTTATTATCACGAGATGAAATCGGACTCTGCGGGGATGGTTACTGTGACGCTTCGTAATCCCGACCTCGAAGGCGGACTCGCCTTTC
>JAJDBZ010000503.1 GCA_029261095.1 Candidatus Omnitrophota bacterium
GTCATCGGGCGACCTCCAGAACCTTTTCCACCCCATGGATTCTCTCGAAAATCTCCCGTTCCACCCTATCAATGGGTTTCATGTCTTTGGAACTCCTCCAATAAACGCCTCGATCTTCCCGAGCCGGGTCGATCCCCCGGAGATAGAGGTAGAAGACTCCGCCAAAATGAGTCGAAGGGTCATAGTCGGCGAGACTCATTCTTAACAGGTGGTGAAGGGCGATCGAATAGATCTCGTATTGCAGAGTGTATTGGTTCTCCTCCATCGACCGTTGCACGGTTTCCGGCGAATAATCGGGCAACGAGTTGGTCTTCCAATCCAGCAGGTAGTACTTACCCTCGACACGGAAGACCAAGTCGATGAACCCATTGAGGAATCCATCGACCTCGCGACCGATGGCCAATGAACTCAACTCCTCCGAGGTGAGCTTCAGTTTCGAAGATTTCGGGATCGGGTAGTAAAACTCCATTTCATGTTGACGGTCCCATGGGGTTAACTGTCCCAATCGAAAACCCTCACCGACAGGGAGTGGGAGATGGAGCACATTCCACACCCACCGAAGGGATTCGCGCACATATTCTTCAAACCGGTCTTCTCGGGGTGTTCCCAGAAAAACCTTGTTCAGGCCTTCAGCAATTTCGCGTAGACCCTCTTTCGATTCGAAGAGGCGGTCGGGGGACTCCGAATCGAGTACATCCTTGAATGAAACCCGCTCGAGGATCTCGTGCATCATCGAGCCCGTTCGCTCCCCGGGCGGAAGAATCGGCTGAATGGCTTCGATCTCGACCCCCCCTTCGCCATCCGCTTCCTCATCCAGGTCTCTTTCTCTTCCTTCGCCATATTGGATCGCTTCGGGTTTCCATTTCCTGGAATGGGCGAGACTGGTAAAAGAAAAGGATTCGATCTTTCGCTCGGAATAATCTCGATCGATGGAGGGGAACAAGGGGTCTGGCAGATCGATCTCCATTTCCGCGCTCTCCACGCCCTCCTCCGCATGCTCCTCGAGGGTCTGTTCTTTGTAAGGGATTATTGCCACATCCCGATCTCCCGTTCTCGCGATGGCCTCTTCGATCACTGGTCCGATCTTCTTCGACAGCGGTCCTGGCTTGCCTAACCTTTTCCCCTCTCCAAGGATCGGCAGGTAGAGTTTGTGCTGAGCGCGTGTCAGACCGACATAATAGAGCCGACTGATTTCGTCCTCTTCTTCGGTTTCAAAAAGATTCTTGAATCCGGGGTCCTTGGTGAGGTCGAAAATCACCCGCTTCGTTTGGGGATCCTGCACCTTCAGGTAGGCCGTGGAGTGATGTCCCGACGTGACACCCCCTACGACGAAAACCACCGGAAACTCCAAACCCTTGGCCACATGCAGAGTCATGATCCGCACCTTCGGTGTCTCGCTCTCCAGGCGTTGCAACTCGGTCTCCACCGATACATCGACAGTCCGATTGCGGTACCGGTCCAAGGTGATTGCCATATCGACAATATCCCATCCATGGAGTGCGGCTTCCGTTTCCAGGTTCTGAACGAGGTGTTGGTAGTTGGTCCAGCTCCTCTCGTTTTGGGGATGAATGTTTCCCTCTTCGTCACGGCCGAAGAAGAGATGAGATTCGGTCAGCAGCGAATGAAAGAGCACCGGCCAATTTCGATCGGCCGCCGATTCCAACCACTTCGAAAAAAGATCCTGGTAGGGTAGGGGACTGTCCGTCCTAACGATGTCTCGAAGTGTTTCGGGCGTCACGGAGAAAAAGTCGGTCAACAACGCGGCCCGCCGATGGTTGCTGTCGGGATCGGCGAGAGCATGGAGGAGACAGCTCAAATGAAAGGCTTCAGCGGAATCGTAAAGACCGGATTTTTTGTAGATGGTGCTCGGGACCCGCTCCCCCAAGACCTCCTGGAACTCTTCCGCTTCGTTTTTGGTGCGCACAAGGACACAGATGTCATCTAACTGGAGCGGCCGCTCCCCCGCACGTGTCTGAATGAGAATCCTCTCCCGATCCCGGCTCAACCGAGCGATTTCGTCTGCCACCCATTGGTAATAGGCGAACTTGCAAACCCTCATTCCCGCCCCTTCAGGCATTGCCACAAGAGTCAGAGGATGAGTCCCACCAGAGTCTTCGAGGAGGAAGGATGATTGTTTCTCTTGCGGTGGCGGACTGACATCTCCGTGCTCGATCCCGCTCTCCTTTCGAAACCATCCGGATTCGCCAGCGAAGAGCCGATTGAAAACACCGATCATTTCCGGAGTGGACCTCCAGTTGATGGCGAGTGAATAGCCCTCACCTTCGGGGTGATTCAGAATCTCTTCCTTGGCTCTCAAATAGGTGTTCACATCGGCTCCACGGAAACGGTATATGGCCTGTTTCGGGTCGCCGATGATGAAGAGCCTGTTGGTGCCGGGGCTCTCCAAGAAGATTCGCTGAAAGATTCCCCACTGGGCCGGGTCGGTGTCTTGGAACTCATCGACCAATGCATAGGCATACCGCCCACGCAATTCCTTCAAGAACCTTTCGGCGGCAGGGTTCTCCGGTTGAAGCGCGGCATGGAATCGGAGAATCATGTCATCGAAGCTGATCATTCCTCGGTCCGATTTGTATCGGTCCACTTCCTGTATCAGGTCTTCGATCAGCCCCGCAAACACACGTTTGCCTGGCTCCAATTTCCGAATCTTTTCGAGAAGGTCAACCAAGAGGTCGAGTTGAGGACAGACATCTTCCCGGTTGTCGGCCCCCTTGTTCCATTTCTTGGGAATTAAGACATCGAAGGAGGCCCCTTCCTCCTCAAACCGCTTATATTTCCTGGCCTCTTCGATGACCCGCTGGAAATCGCCCCACCCGGTCTTGCCTTTCTCGTAACCGGCCAGGAATCGAAGGATTGGTCCGACCACCTTAGTCAGGCAAGTGGATCTGGACCTCGTGTTAAAGTTCAAGTTTCCATAGCTATTATAAAAGGGGTTATCTTCGATCGATTCCACGACACCCCCGACAACCTCGATCGCTTTTTCGACCAGCGATTCGAAACTTGATCGGAACTCCGAGATGAAACGGTCCATATCTTCCGGCGGTTCGGGATGGAGACGATGCCCGATCGAGGGGTGGTAGGCTTTTCCGATCTCCAGGAGATTCGTCTTCCAAGATCTCCGGTCGATCACTGTCCCTTCGAACCCGGACATTCGAAGAATGGATTCGTAGGAGGCCCCATACTTCTCGCGCCACCCCCTCCGCATGAGATCGTGCAGACGGGATTCATAAAGGGGTCCATCCTCAACCACCTCAGTCTCGTAGGGCATCCCATTCTCGAGGGCATACAGCCGGAGCATTCTCTGGCAGAAACCATGGATGGTCTGGATCGAGGATTCATCGAAATGGTCGAGGGAGTTTTGAAGAATGTTCTTCTTTTCCTCATTGTAGTCCCCTTCCAAGAGAGCCTTCTCGATGTTGGCGCGGATACGCTGGCCCATTTCGCCGGTGGCTTTCTCGGTGAAGGTCACCAGGAGGATCTTGTCGAGAGTTACTTGTTCCTCGACCAACAGTCGGACCACCAGGTTCTCGATGGTGTAGGTCTTCCCTGTTCCGGCGGAGGCCTCGATGACCCCATGCTTCGTCAGGTCGATTTTGGAGGGATCGGTCAGCGGGTTCATGAGACTCCCTCGGTTTGGGGAAGAGTCGGATCGGCGATCGGTTTACCATTCAAGAATGGCAAGAGGCGGCGCTGGGAGATCGAAAAAGCGTCGGTCGGTGGACCCGCTTGGAGGAGTTGGACCTGTTCCATCTCGCGAAAGGTCCGGTCGGAACCCAATGATTCAAATTTTTCTTCAATCAAGGCCTGGATCTCTTCGATGAGTTCCTCGCTCGGGTCCGCCTGATAAAGCGCTTTCAGAAGCTGTCCGCTCTGACCTTGGTTCATCGTCCAGAAGAGTTGCAGAGGGAGCGCCTCTAACGAATGGTCTATCAAGTAGTCTGACAAGAGAGTTTTCAGGTGATTCTCGGCTTCTTTTCGATTGAATCGATACTTCCAGAGTTTGAATTCTTTCTTGAACTGAACCCCCACCACCAAGCTCCGGTCCCCCACAAAAGGGTCGTTGCTCTCCTCTTCCCGCATCAAGAGAGAAAGGTAGAAGAGATACGGAATCAGAACCTGTTTCGATGGGAAGGAGGTCGGCGCGTTCGACGTGGGCGCCAGCCGCAGTGTGAACAGACAATCCTCCGACCGCCAAACCAGTGGCAGACTTCCATGCATCGTTCCTTGAATACGACGGTCATCACCCTCGAAATCGAACCGGAGCGCTGGGAACTGTCGGCTTTTCTCGGCCCGCTCGCTCGATTCACCGATCTGGAGCAAGGGATGGAAATCGAGTCCACCGACTGTTCGCAGAAACGCGGATAGCGAAGGTTCATCCTCCGGCATCCCTTCGATGTCGTCGACTGTTGTTTCGAAACCCTCGCGGTCTAAATCTCCAAACAGATCCGCAGGCGCCTCGCCGCACAACGATTTCCCCTCATAGAGGTTTTGGAGAAAGAGACTTGTGTCCGGCATTTCGCCATCGGTTCTCTTCAGCACCGATCGTTCGAGGGTCGAAGTCAGAATTTCATAGTCGGAGGGGAACTCCGAATAAAAGGGTTCATCCTCCGCCAGCCCCGGGTCCGCATCCTCCTCACCAAAGAGTCCTAACTGGGATCGTGCGATCGACTCGATAGGGTTCTCGAGAAATCTTTTGAGTTCGTGAAGGTGGGTTGTGCGGTCCTCGTCCTTGTCCGGGGTCGGTTCACCCTCGGAGAGAGCCCCCCCTAAGAGAGATCGTCCTCGTTTCTCCACTTCTTCCACCGCTTCCGGACTGAGACCCCCTCTCTCTTTGAGATCCAGCAGGCAGAGGAATCGGTCTCTCTCCGAGAAATTGACTCGTGCATCCGACCACTCGGACTGAGGTTCCAGATAGGTTTTGCTCGAACCGGAAATGGGTATCGAGATCTCTTTCAACTCATTCTCGATCAGGTGTCCTCTCGCGATACGTTTCAGTTCCTCGACCACCGAACAAGGTGCGATCTCACGGTCCTTCTGGAGATCGCGATCGGGATAGGTGAGATAAAGTTTTTTATTCGCGACCATCAAGGTTTCCAGAAAGAGATATCGATTCGCCTCGGGTGTGGTGACATCACCCAATCGCCGCGATCGCCATCGGAGATCGAGGGTTGAGTCATCTTCGCTGCCCGGGAACTGGCCCTCATCCAACCCGAGGATATAAACGATCTCGAAAGGGATCGGCCGAAGCGGTCGCATCGATGAGAGGGTGACACCCCCGGTCAGGAACCGTCCACGCTGGCTGGGGAGATTTTTGAGATGGGCTTCCACAAACTGTCGGAACACAGAGAAGGGAACAGTCCGCCCATTCGGTGATTCGAGAAGTTCCAGATTCTCAAGCGACCTGAACAGGTTTTCGCGAACGGTCTGTTCATCGGGTCGGTCCGAAGGGATTTTCAAGAATTTGTCGGAGAGGTGGTGCAGCTGTTCGATCCATCCCGCGGTTGAAGAATCCCTCTTCGAGATCGATCCGACCTGTTTCAAAAGAGGTTCGATCGCGCGCGCGAACCCACCGACCGCGGCGGCGTCCTGGGAGTGGAGGTCCGAGTAGGGCGCCACCCCTCGGTAGTGCGGGAGACAACCATCAGGCCGAATTTCCGGAGTCTCCATGATCCGGCCCAGGGCGAGGCGACGGAGCCCCGATCTCCAATCGAAAGGCTTAGGCTCCGAATCCGGATTCCCACCGAACAGGTTGAGCGTATCCGACCAATCCAACCAGAGCCGCACCTCCTCACGGGTGATTCCGAGTGCTTCCATGACCAATGGGTTGAACAGGAAATCGAAAACTTCCCTGCGAGTGAACCGGCTGTCGGCCAAACTCAACAGGCCGCGAATGCCAAGTGCGAACAGAGAATCTTTTTCGGCGGTCGAATCGGACAGATTGAAGGGAATCCGAGGTCGGGGACGGTTGAACACCGACTCGAGCAGCGGTTTGTACTCGTTCATGTCGGTGACCAACACCGCGATGTCGGTGAGTTTCAGCGAGGGGTCTTCCGACATGTTTGCTAGGATGCTGTTGTAAACCGTTTCGACCTCGCGGTAACGGCCCGGACAACCGACGATCTGAATCGAGCGGTCTTGGTGGATCTTTTTATCCGCGAGAGATTTGGTTGGGAAGCGGACGCTTTGTTGGATCGCGGAGAGAAGCGACTGCTGTGCCGGTTTCGAGGATTCAATCTTCTCCTTTTCAAATAAGACCTCCGGATGCTTTTTACGGATCTCTTCGATGAGATGGATCAGTTCGGTCCCGGGTCGA